>JAQIBO010000287.1 GCA_027859055.1 Spirochaeta sp. | reverse complement strand
CCCGGGAGGGAAGCGCCAGCGGTGCGTTTATCAGGGAACCGACGATCTCCCGAATAAACGGATCAACGATCGAATAGACGCGCCGGTTACCGCGCACCTCACTTGCGACGATGCCCCGTTGCTTGAGCACCGCAAGATGCTGCGAGATCACCGGTTGCGGCTGGTCAAGACAGCTCCACAGATCGGAAACGCACGGCTGCTCTTCCCGAGCGATACGACACAGCAGCCGGAGCCGCATCGGGTGGCCACAGACTTTGAGCTTCTGGGCACACTGATCGATAAACTCTTCGGAACAGCAGTTGGCTTCGTCCAATTGGTACGCGGTGATGTCCATATCTATAGTGTACTATAGCGACGAAGAAAAAACAATATATAGTCTTTACAAAATATGAATCCGCTAGGCGGTCTTTTTTTCGCCGCTTGTCGACGTTTTTCCCTTTCCGCTGGTAGTATCCGAGGAGCCGCTCTCGGTACCGGTCTTGCCGCCGTTTCCGTCACCGCTTTTTGCGTCTGAGCTCTTCCCGTCACCGCTTTTCGCATCGCTTCCGTCCGTTTTGCCGGAGGATGCCGCTGCTCCTGACGAGGCGCTCTTCTTCTTGTTCTTGCTGTCGGTCACGTAAAATCCGCTTCCCTTGAATATTACGCCGGTGCCGCCGGTGATCAGTCGTCGCAGCGCTGCCTCATTGCACGAGGGGCACACCGTCAGAGCGTCATCCCGCATCGATTGGACCTCTTCAAACCGATGTCCGCAGGCATCGCACTGATAATCGTAAGTGGGCATGTCGTTCTCCTTGCTGTGGGACTGACCGAAATATATACACGGAACGCCGGCAGGGCAATAGGCGCGCCGGTTCAGCGCAGGAGTTCAGCGGTATCTGCGTCTGACCGGTACGCCCGCCTCGGCAAGCTCTTCCTTGATCGCGGGGATCGTGTAGTCCCCGTAATGAACCATACTTGCGACAAGCGCCGCGTCGGCGTGTCCCTCTTCAAGGACCTCCCGCAGATGCTCCGGGGATCCCGCTCCGCCGGAGGCAACCACCGGCACACTGACCGCATCGGAGATCATCCGCGTAAGCGTACAATCGTACCCGTCGCGGGTCCCGTCGGCGTCGATGCTGTTTACCACTATCTCCCCGGCACCGCGGGAAACCGCCTCCTGCGCCCACGCCAGGGCATCCAGCTCCGTAGCGGTGCGCCCACCGCGGACGTAGACGCGGTACCCACTGGGCATCGCCGCGTCGGCGGCGGCGTCCATACCGAGAACGATGCACTGGTTTCCAAAACGCGCGGCACCATCGGAGATGCTGGCGGGGTTTCGCACGGCGAGACTGTTGACGCTGACCTTTTCCGCGCCGGCAAGCAGAACCGCCCGCATGTCATCAACGGTGCCGATACCGCCGCCGACGGAAAAGGGAACGAACACCTGTTCCGCAACCTTCTCGACCACGTCTATCATGATTCGCCGCCCTTCGGCGCTGGCGGTGATGTCGTAAAACACCAGCTCGTCGACTCCGGCGTCGTAGTACTGCCGAGCCATGACGACGGGGTCCCCGATGTCAACGTTCCCCTTGAAACGCACGCCCTTGGTTACCAGACCGTCGCGCACGTCGAGGCAGACGATTACCCGTTTACTGTACATTACGCCCCTCCGTTCCAGCTGAGAAAATTATCCAGCATGCGCAGGCCGAACTCGCCGCTTTTCTCGGGATGAAACTGCGTCGCTACCACGTTGTCCCGTCCGAGAACCGATGCAAAGCGCTGGTGATAATCGGTTTCCGCAAGAACGTTTTCCGAATGGGCCGGTCGCGGAAAAAACGAGTGCACGAAATAGAAGGAAGCCTCCGCCGGAACGCCGGAAAACAGCGGATGTTCCGTGGTCGTCATGATGCTGTTCCAGCCCATGTGGGGTATCTTGCGGCCGGGACGGTCTTCAAACCGCACGGTCTCTCCCGGGATCAGCCCCAGGCATACCGCATCGCTTTCTTCGGACCGATCCAGAATGATCTGAGTGCCGAGGCAGATGCCGAGCATCGGCACTCCCTCGGAAACGCGCGCGCGAAGCGCTTCGGAAAGACCGGTGGTGTTGAGGCGCTCCATCGCCGCCCGGGCGTCGCCGACCCCGGGGAGGATAATCCGGTCCGCCGTACGAAGGTGGTGCGGATCTGCAGAGATCTGAAACGTCGCTCCGAGATGGCGCAACGCTGTCTCAACGCTTCTGAGATTACCCGCGTCGTAGTCAATAACGGTCAACACCGTGTACCCCCTCTTCCATGTCGTGCGTCTCGGCGGCCGCCGGGATCTAGCCCCCGGCAGGCGTTCTTCAATCCGCCGCCAGGACTGTTTCCGGAAATTCAAGCGTCTCGATCGCCACCCCGATAACGCCGATCCATGCCTCCGAACGGTAGATATCAAACCTCTCTCCCGGTACAAACCCGTAGGATGACAGAAACGTTTCGGCGCGCAGCCGGATCGGTACCAACGCGACCCGGGCTGCCCGCTCGTCCGGAAACGTCAGTACCATCTCGGCGTTGCGGTCATCATACAGGGCAAACCGCATTTCCAACGGCTGTAAGCGCTCGGGTATTCCCGCAAGATCGGGATCCTCTACAACGGCGAAGACACCGATTCTCCGCGATGCCGTCCCGCCGGGGGTCGCGTATTTCGAATCCGCCGGAAGCGGAAGCTCCACGAACGACGTTCCCCGTGGTATCCCGGCGGGCACGTACCGCAGGTCCGGTTCGTCGCGACCGCACGCGTTTGTAACCAGCCACCGTCGATCGGGCAAAAAGGTGACCCCGATACCGGTGTCGGGATCGCACCAGCGTCCCCAGCCGATCCGCGTCCAGCCCTCAACGTTGAGCGCAACGCTCGCCACCAACCGGGACACGTTGGTTTCCAGAAAGAACGTCTGCTGCCCCGCGGAAAACACCGCTACTCCCCGATCGATTCGCGGCACCAGTTTCTCTGTTTCAGGAAAGACGGCGCGCACCTGCTCACGGGCGCCCGGCCAGGAGGTAAAGGAGAAGTATACTCTCACCTGCGGTCCGGTCGGTCCAGTCGCTCCGGTGGTTCGGGCGTCGGAAAACCGGGATGCCGCGACATCGAGAAACGCGCGGTCATCGGCGCTCAGCGAGGCACATTGCCACGGTTCAGCGCCGCCGGTTGCACGTGCGTCGGCGACGTCCGTTGGTGCCGGGGCGCCAACACATCCGCTCACGACGATCGCCGTGAACACGACGCCCAGCGTGAGGAGAACCCGCCGGAAAACCGGTCTACACCGCTGTGACGGAGACGCGAACGCTGTGGTCACCGAGGTCGATCTCCGTTGCACCGTCGGCAACCTCCCACGAAAGTTTTTCGGTGAGCGTTTCGCCACACAGGTACTCATCAAAGCGTTTCGCCGCGGCGATTACCGTTTCATCACCGGCGACACCCAGGGCGATTCGATCGGTCACGTCGAGGCCGCTCTCCTTGCGAAGGTTCTGGACACCCCGGATCAGATCACGCACCAGCCCTTCCTGACGAAGCTCGTCGGTGATCGTCGGGTCCAGGGCAACGGTCAGCGCCCCTTCGTTCAATACTTTCAGGTCTTCCTTTTCGTGCCGCTGCACGATCACGCTGTCACCGGTAATTTCAACCGCCTCTCCGTCAACGTCAAGACTGAGCATACTGCCGTCCATCAGTTGCTGGATCTCTTCACCGCTCAGCCCTTCAATCAACGCGGCGGCGGCGCGCATCCGTTTTCCGAGGCGCGGTCCGAGTTCACGGAAATTCGCCTTGGCGGTGTACTCCACCAGTTCCTCTTCGTTCTCCCGGAACACAACCTCTTTCACGTTCAATTCATCGCGGATAATGTCTTCCATTTCCCGCAGGATCCGCTTTGCGTCGTCGTCGCGGGTCACCAGGTGGATCGCCGACAGGGGTTGGCGGATTTTGAGGTTGTGCATCGTTCGAATCGCCCGACCGAGACTGACCGCCTCACGGGTGGTAGCCATCTTGCGTTCAAGATCGCGGTCGCGGCGACGGTCATCGGCCACGGGGTAGTCGGTGAGATGAACCGAATCGGGATCGTTCTTCCCGCGGAGGTTTCGGTAGATCTCCTCGGTAATGAACGGGACGATCGGCGCCGACACCCGGGTCAGCGTCATCAGTACCGAATAGAGCGTCTGGTACGCCTGCTCCTTGTCTCCGTCGTTTTCACTCTTCCAGAAACGGCGTCGACTCCGCCGGATGTACCAGTTGTTCAGGGAGTCGATAAACGCCACGATCGGTTCAATCGCCTTTTGCAGTTCGTACGCGTCGAGCTGTTCGGTCACCTCCTCCACCAGTCGTTCCGCCTCGGAGAGGACCCAGCGGTCCAGGGGATTATCCGGGCTTTCGGGAGCCCCAGCGGGGGAGACGCCGTCGATATTGGCGTAGGTCACGAAAAAGCTGTACGCGTTCCAGTACGGAATGATCACCGTCTTGAGCACCTCACGGACGCCCTCATCGGAGTATTTGAGGTCCTCCGCCCGGACAACCGCGGAGTCCATGAGGAACAGGCGCAGCGCATCGGCACCAAACTGGTTGATGATGTCCTTGGGATCGGTGTAGTTCCGGTCACTTTTTGACATCTTTTTCCCGTCTTCGGCGAGTACCAGTCCGTTCACCACCACGTTTTCAAACGCCGGCGCGTCGAACAGCGCCGCCGCAAGAACGGTCAGCGTATAAAACCAGCCGCGCGTCTGATCAAGGCCTTCACAGATAAAGTCCGCCGGGAAATTAGCCTCAAAGTACTCTTTGTTCTCGAAGGGGTAGTGGGTCTGGGCGTACGGCATCGCTCCCGATTCAAACCAGCAGTCAAGGACCTCCGGGACGCGACGCATCGTGCCCGTTCCGTCGGGACTCGGCCACGTGATCTCGTCAACGTACTGTTTGTGCAGGTCTTCGACGCGGACGCCGGATTTCTTTTCCAGATCCTCGCGACTTCCGATCACCTCGATGTGATCGCTGCCGTCGGACCTCCAGACCGGGATTGGATTACCCCAGTAGCGGTTCCGGCTGATCGCCCAGTCCCGGGCTCCCTCCAGCCACTTCCCGAAGCGCCCCTTCTGCAGATGCCCCGGGACCCAGCGAACCTGGTCGTTGGCGGCGAGCATGTTCGCCTTCACCTTGTCGATATCCACAAACCAGGAGCCGATCGCCCGGTAGATCAGTGGCTTTTTTGTCCGGTAACAGAACGGATAGGAGTGCCGGTACGTTTCCCGCTTCACGAGGATTCCCCGTTCCTTGAGCCACGCGATAATCGGCTTGTCCGCATCTTTGACCTGCAAACCGGCAAAGTCGGGAACCTCCGCAGTGAAGCGTGCCTCCTTGTCGATCGGCACGAGCACCGGAAGCCCGGTGCCTTTCAGCAGTTTATGGTCGTCTTCACCGAATCCGGGTGCAATGTGCACGACACCGGTACCCTCCTCGGTGGTCACGAAATCTCCCAGATGCACGGTGAACGCACCCTGTTCCGCAAGGTCGGAAAAATAGGGGAAGATCGGCGCATACCGCAGTCCGGCAAGATCCGCGCCGGTCATCCGATCCACCACGGTGTATTCCGTTTCGTCCCGGTA
>JAQIBO010000277.1 GCA_027859055.1 Spirochaeta sp. | reverse complement strand
ACATCGACCTGGACGACGACGCCCTCAGCGAGGATCCCCTGGCGGATCTGGACGACGACGCCTTTGAGCTTCCCGCCGTGGACGACGAGCTTGACTCCCTCGACGAAGAGGGGTTCAGCCTTGGCGACTTCGGCGAAGAGTTCGACATCAACGAGGAATCGATCGACGAATTCGCGGGACTGGAAGTCGACACCGGTGGAGTCGAGGACGAGGATGCGGAGGAAGCGGCGGCGGCACCGGAGGAGGGCGGCCCGCCACCGGAACGGGAACTGACCGACGACGAGTTCCGCCATCTCCGTGCCACCCTCGGGGCGCTCCCACTCAACGTAAAGATCGCCGCCGAGGAGGCGGTGGCAGAAAGGCGCGGCTCCGCGGAGGACCAGAACGCACTCCTGGACCTGCTCATCGCCGGCGCCGCACCGACCAAAGTAGCCGAACAGGTATCCAAACTCGTCGGGAAGAAGATCGAGGTTCCAAAGGGATACCAGAAACAGAGCGGTCTCGAGTTTGAAGAGGAAAAGCAGAGCCTCGCCTATCAGTTTCGCCACGTGGTCCTGCCGTTCCTGCGCATCGCGATGATGGTGGCGGTGGCAACGGCGATCGTCGGCTTTCTCGGCTACCGCTTCGTCTACCGGCCGATTCATGCGGCGATCCTGTACCGCCAGGGTCACGAAATGGCCGAGGCCGACCAGTACCAGCAGGCCAACGACACGTTCACCCGCGCGTGGGAGCTCCGCCCGCGGGACCACTGGTTTGTTGAGTACGCCGAGCTCTACGTGGACAAGTACCAGTACCAACTGGCGGTGGAGAAATACGACCAGCTCGTCTTCGGCATGGACGAAGAGGTGCGCAACGCCCGCATCCAGGAGGTGCGGGAGAATCGCATGGATGTCAGTTATCCTGCCAACAGACGCGGAGACGAGTTCATAACCCTCTACGAGGTCCTGAACGTCGACAAACAGGCGATCCTCGACCACGCAGAACTCCAATCGGAAACGCTGGCAAACTACTCCCGCGCGGATGACCTCTATTCAATTATCCTGTTCGGGAACGAGTACGACTACGAAGCGCTCCTCGGCCGCGGCGAAAACTTCATGCGTTGGGGTGACCAGAACAGCGAGTACTACGAGCGCGCCAGTCAGACCTACGCGCGCATGCTGGACCGCTACGGCGACACCGACGAAATCCTCAGGCGCTTTTTGCGTTTCTTTGTACGCACCGATAAGGAGCGGCAGGTTCGGCAGATCGTCAATATTTTTGAAAACACCTCGCCAGACGCAGAGGTGCATCCGGTGATCTACGCCGAGGCGGCGGGGTACCTGCTCGACAAGAACGAGATCGTCGGGATTCGGGATATGCTGTTTCGCGCCTACGAGGAAGACCCTTTCGTACCGGAGATCCACTATGCACTGGCACGGTACAACCGGCGGACCGACGCGTTCCAGGAGGAACGCCAGGCGCTGGATAACGCGATCCGTGCCTTCGAGCGCGCGCGTCCGCTTTCCAGCCGCCGTCTGGAAAAACAGATCGACACGTTTATTCTCAGCGGCGAGTACTGGTATGAGCGCGACGAGATCCTGCGCGCCCAGGAAGATCTGACCACCGCAATCGACACCTACGAGCGCGCGAAGAACGACGCATTTCTTTCACCGAGCCGGCGTCTCGCTCGCGTCTACGCGCGCAGCGGCGATATTCAGTACTACGACGCCCGCCGGTACGACCAGGCCCTGGAGCGCTATGACGCCGCCGCCACCGACGGGTATGAAACGGATGAACTCAACTTCAAACGCGGGTTCATCCACTACCGCAACGAAAACTACGAGCGTGCCACCGAGCTCTTTTACGACATCGGCGCGACAAACGAGTTTGACGGCCCCGACAACGTGATTTACGCCCGGGCCAACACCCTGTACCAGCGCGGCAACTACATCGCCGCGGAGGCGCTCTATAGCGAGCTGCTTGACCGCCTGCAGACCCAGCGCGCCCGCATCAACACCCTTCTCGTGGACGAAGACACCACCCACCGCAGTCTCATCGAAAACCTGGTGCGCACCCACAACAACCTCGGCGTCACCCGCTACCGCGTGGGGGAACAGCTCTCCGGCTCCAGCGACGAGAACCCGCGCCTCGCCGCCGCCCTTACCAGCCTGCAGACCTCCACCGAGCTCTCCAGCAACTACCTGCGCGACTTTGACACCGGCGAACGCGCCCTGGCTACCGACCTGGCGTACCTCAATATCCAGGAGATTCTCTACCCCGAGCCGGGCGGCTTTGAGCCCCAGATATACGAAGAGCTCCCACGCGATACCACGCAGGAGCTCTGGTAGGGGCCGGGGCGGCGCTTACACCTCCAACATCCAGCCGTGGCGGTCCGCCACCGCGCCGTACTGCAGCCCCTTCAGTTCGTGCAACAGCTCCCGCGTCAGCTCGCCCATCGCGCGTTCCCGGAACACCCGCTCCGTGCCCTTGTGGGTCAGCGACTCCAGATAGGAGATCCCCGCGGCGGTGCCGGTCACAAACGCCTCCTCGGCGTCCTGCATTACTTCATCGATCGTGACCTTGCGCTCAACCACCGTGACGCCGCGGTCGCGGGCCAGCTGAATGATGCTGTCCCGGGTAATCCCCGGTAAAATCGTGTCCTCCAGCGTCGGCGTCACCAGCGTGCCGTCGCTCATCAGGAAAAAGATGTTGCTTGACGACCCTTCTTCAACAAAGCTCTGCGTCGCCGCGTCCAGAAAGACCGCCTCCATATAGCCGCGGTCCATCACCGCGTGCTTCTCCAGGGTGGGAATCACGTAGTTCGCGTCGCACTTGATCCACCCGGTGCCACCCGGGGTGGCGCGGATCTTCTCGGTGGTGATCGCCTTACTCGGCGCATCCATATCAAAGTAACTCCCCACCGGCGTGGAGATCGCCACAAAAAACGGTTCCTTGCTCAGGTTCAGCCCGATCCCCGGTTCCGAATAGGAAAACGGCCGGACGTACACCGAACTCGCGCTCAGGAAATTGTCCTGTTCCCACGCCGGGTCGTAGGCGGGAGCAAACCCCAGGTCCCGGTTGCTGGCAACCATGCTGCGCACCGCTTTGACAAAGAGCTCCACCGGAACCGGCGGCATGCGCAGCCCCTCCATGGAGCGGTGCATCCGTTCGCCGTTCCTGTCGGGACGAAACAGTTTCAGCGACCCGTCCTTCTGGGGAAACGCCTTCAGCCCCTCAAAACAGCCGAACCCGTACTGAGTGGTGTAGTTGACCAGGGGAAGCCCCTCAATCCAGTTGCGACGGCCCAGTAACGCCTGTCGCTCCTCCGCGGAGAGCGCAGCCTCTTCCGCGGGAGTCATATGCTCCTGTTCCCGAAGACCTCCCGACCAATCGTCGGAACCCTTGTATTGTGCCACGTATACCCACGGGTACAGGGCAAGAGAAAATTTTGACGCCATACCGCCATTCTATGGGCCCCCGCCGTTGGCGGTCAATGAAAAAACCGCTATAGTACCGCGCAATCGAGGAGACACACATGGTTGATAACGTCATTATCCTTGCCGGCGGTTCCGGCACCCGCCTGTGGCCCGCCTCCATCGGCGAACGGCCCAAACAGTTCTTTGATCCCGGCACCGGCCGCTCCCTCCTGCAGATGACCGTCCAGCGCGCCGGAGAAGTGGCCCCCAAAGCAACCATCGTCATCGTCACCCACCACAGCCAGCTGGAGCGCGTCCTCGACGACTGCCTCAAACTGGGCACCCTCCGGGAGCGCATCGTTATCATCCCCGAACCGGAAATGCGCAACACCGCACCGGCGATCGGCATCGCCGTGGCGTACCTCAAAGACACCGGCGCCACCGCCGAGACATCCCTCGTCCTTGCCTCGGACCACCTCATCACCCCGGTTGCCGACTTTGCCGCCGACGTGGAAACCGCCGACGCCCTCGCCCGGGAAGAGTACCTCGTCACCTTCGGCGTCCATCCCACCCGGCCGGAAACCGGCTACGGCTACATCGAAGGGGGAGAATCCCACGGCGGCGGGCGCCTCGTCGCCTCCTTCCGGGAAAAACCGGACCACGAGACCGCCAGCGCCTACATCAGCGCCGGCAACTTCTACTGGAACAGCGGCATGTTCGTCTTCCGCAACTCCGTCCTGTGGTCGGAACTGGCCACGCACCAACCAAAAATCACCGAGACCTTCGCCGAAGCGGACGCCTTGCCCTTTGAACAGCGCCGCACCGCCCTGCCGTCGCTCAACCGGGAAGGGATCACCGTAGCGTGGCAGTCCAGCTTCATGGGCCAGCTCTACCACTCCCTCCCCAAAATCTCCGTAGACTACGCGGTGATGGAGCGGTCCCGGCGCACCGCCGTGGTGGAAACCGCGTTCCGCTGGAACGACATTGGCAGTTGGGACGAAATGGCGCAGCTCACCGACGACGGCATCGTCGGCATCGCCGGGGACAACTCCTACACCCCACGGGACGGACGCCCGGCGCAACCGGCAATCCAGATCGAGAGCTCCAACAACTATATCTATTCGGAATTGCCCGTCGTCCTCTGCGGCGTCGAGGACCTGGAAGTGATCGTCAAAAACGGCCGCGTCCTGGTCGCGCGCCGCGGCCCCGGCCAACTGGTGACAGTGGCGGTGGACGCGCTTCACGCCGCCGGTCACGAAGACCTGACCTGATTAACCCGCGCCTCCAAAGCCTTCCGCAACCACGCGGCAATCTCCCGCGACAGCAACCGGCTCACCCGCACCACCGTCTCCTCGTCGCCGCACGCGGCCACCGCCGCTTCACGCTCCGCGTCAATCCGCCCCAGAAACTGATCCCGCTTCTTCGCCAGCGCCACCACCGCCCCGCGCATACCAACCGCCTCATCCCGGGCAACCAGCAGCGTCGAGCGCACCCAGCTTGCATCCTCCAGATCATCACCCAACGCGCGGAGCCAGCCCTTCGTCTCCACCCCGTCCAGGGGGGAGCCCACCGCGTCCCGGCGTTTCGCCTCCTGCTCCTCCAGATACGCCCCGTAGTTCTTGCGGATACTCTCAAAAATCTGCTGAAACGTCGCGGAAAACGTCTTCGTATACATCTCCAGCCGGTAATCGGTCGCCTGCTCCTTCAGCTTCTTAAACGTTGCCGCCTCATCGCGGTACTTCTGCACCTGTAACAGCACATTCTTGATCGCCGCGTTCATCCGCGCCCCCGGATCGGTTGCCACAATCTCCTTGATATCCGCGATAATCTCGTTAATTTCCGCCTGCTCCACGTCCTTCGTTTCAGACGAACCTGTCACTTCTGCGTCTCCCGCACCGCGGCCCAGCGCCTCAT
>JAQIBO010000266.1 GCA_027859055.1 Spirochaeta sp. | reverse complement strand
ATCCGTTCCCGCTGCGCTTCCAGCGCTTCATGGCCGATCCGGTCGACGTTGATCTCCCGCCAGCCGCGGGAGTTCAGCCAGGCGGTCACCTCGTCTTTCCCGGCGCAGCACTTTCCCGCCACGCCGACTACCGACGGCGCGTTCACGCGTGCATGTCCCCCCAGCGTTCCCCGGATTCCACGCTCACCCGCAGGGGAATTGAGAGGGACACCGCCGTTGACATCTCTTCCATCAGTAACGCCGACACCTGTTCGATTTCTTCGACGGGGCATTCGAGGATCAGCTCGTCGTGGACCTGCTGGATCAGCCGTGAGCGCAGTTCCTCCGTCCCCAGCCGCCGGGCGACGTTAATCATCGCCCGTTTCACGATATCCGCCCCGGTTCCCTGGATCGGTGTGTTGACCGCCACCCGTTCCACCCCGGATTTCACCGTTTTGTTGCGGTTGTTGATGTCCGGCAGCGGGCGCGGGCGGCCAAGGAGCGTTCTGACTTCACCGGACCGTTCCGCCTGAGCGACCGTTTCATCGATGAAACGTCGGATACCGTTGTAGGTTCCGAAGTACGCGGTGATAAACGCGTCCGCCTCTTTGCGGGGAATCGACAGTTCGTTGGACAGTCGAAACGCGCTCATACCGTACATAACGCCGAAGTTGATCGTTTTGGCGATCCGCCGCTGCTCGCTGGAAACGTCGTCAGCGTCAACGCCGAAGATGAGGCTGGCGGTGCGGCGATGAACGTCCTCACCGTTCTTAAACGCCTCACGCAACGCGGTATCACCGGAGAGTTCCGCAAGCACGACCAGTTCGATCTGCGCGTAGTCGGCGCTGACAAACAGATATCCTTCACGGGGGACAAAGGCCGAACGGATGCGGCGGCCCTCCTCTTCCCGGATCGGAATGTTCTGCAGGTTGGGATCGGTACTGGAGAGACGTCCCGTGGCGGTACCGGTCTGGTTGAAGCTGGTATGGATGCGTCCGGTCCGCGGATGTACCAGGCGGGGCAGTGCGTCGACATACGTGCTTCGCAGTTTGCTCAGCATCCGGTAGCGCAGGACCTGTTCCGGCAGCGGATCCTCGCGAGCCAGCTCCTGGAGTACCGAGTTGTCCGTACTGTACCCGGTTTTCGTCTTTTTGATCGGCTGGAGTTTGCGTTCCTCAAAGAGCACCTGCTGCAGCTGTTTGGTGCTCCCGATGTTGAACTCATGCCCGACGAGCTCAAAGATCTGCCGTTCCGTCCGGGTGATCTGCTCGCCCAGGTACGTGGAATACTCCTCCAGGGCAAAGACGTCCAGGCCGATCCCCTCCAGTTCCATGCGCGCGAGTAGCGGTACCAGCGGAAGCTCCAGATCCTCAAACAGGGAACGGACGCCACGGCGGTCCAGCAGTCGGTCCAGCACGATCTGCAGGCGCAGCGTGATATCCGCGTCTTCTGCGGCGTACCGCGTTGCCGTGGCGAGGTCCACTTCCGTAAAGGACCGGTCGGCAACCTTTTTTTCACCGTTGAACAGATCGGCAAAGTGAATCGTCTTGTACCCCAGATACTCCTCGGCAAGGCGATCCATGTTGTACGACCCGGCGGTGGTGTCCACCAGCCAGGCGGCGATCATCGTGTCAAACGCGATGTTGGTTATTTCGATCCCCCACCGCTGGAGGACAACCCAATCGTACTTCAGGTTCTGTCCAACCAGACGGAGGTCCGGATCGGTCAGGATCGGCCGCAGCCGTTCTCGGACCTCATCCTCGTCAAGAACCGGTCCGTCAGGACCGTGAAGGACGATATAGCAACCGCTTCCCGGTTCCACCGCCAGGGAAAAACCAACCGGTTTCGCGTCCAGTGCGTCGAGCGCGGTGGTCTCGCAGTCAAACGCAAACGTCCCCGCTTCGCGAACCGTTTCTATCCACCGGTCCAGCGCCTCAAGCGTCTCCACAGTCTCGTACTTCCCCTCCGCGGCCAGACGCTCCCGTTCCGCCGCATCGGTAACGGCTCGGGTCAACTCACCCGGTGGAGAACCCGGTTTCACATCCCCGGCGATCGGCAACGTGCGCGCGTCGGCGGCGTCGCCAGGTCCACCAGCACCCGTCGGCCCCGTCGCACTTTCATATTGCGCCGGCTCAACCCCCACATCACTCAGGAGGGAACGCATTCCCTGTTCGAGGAACAACGGTGCCGCGGCTTCAAAATCCGGTTTTTCGATCGGAAACAGATCGGTTTCATCGGGAATCGGCGCGTCATCCGCAAGGGTTATGAGATCACGACTGAGCCACGCGTTTTCGCGTCCCGCATCGAGTTTCTCGCGCTGACTCTTGCTTTTGATCTCATCGAGGTTGTTGTAGATCTCTTCAAGCGTCCCGTAGGCATCAAGGAGCTGCGCTGCCGTCTTGGCCCCGATTCCCTTGACCCCGGGGACGTTATCCGATGTGTCACCGATCAGCGACAGGTAATCCAGGATCTGCTCCGGCCAGACCGACCAGTCACGATACACCGCATCCCGGTCCAGCTCGTCGATGCCGTTCTTGCCGGGACGAAGCACATGCACCGGCTCCTCCACCAGTTGCAGGAGGTCCTTGTCACCGGAGATGACGCGACACGCCCGGCCGTCAGCGCGACAGATCCGGGCGAGCGTCGCCATCACGTCGTCAGCTTCATAGCGTTCCACCCGCAGCATCGGAATGCCAAGGGCGAAGAGAATGTCCTCTATGACGGGAATCTGGTCGTGGAGGTCATCGGGTGTTTTTTCCCGGTTGGCCTTGTACTCTTCGTACTTCTCATGCCGAAAAGTGGGGGCAACCGAGTCCATCACCACCACAAAGTGGTGCGGCTGGTACTCACGAAACAGGGACACCATGGTCCGGAAAAAGCCAAATACCGCTGACGAGTTCTCTCCGCGGGGATTCCGCAGGGGATTGCGAATGAACGCGAAATACGAGCGGTAGATGACGCTGTACCCGTCGAGTACATACAGCGTGTCGTCCATTTCGCCGTTATACCACGGCCTCCGGTCGATTGAACAGGACAACCCCTGGTGTGTTATATTGGGGGTATGGGCAAACGAGGAAACCGATCCCGAAACCGGCGTTCCGGGAAACGGGGGAATAATACCAACGGTAACAACAACGAACGGGCTCCGCAAAACAGCGGCAAACGCCGCAAATCGATACCGTTTGATCCGGAGAAACACTTTCTGCCGGACCCGATCCCGGAACGGACGTACGACCTGTGTCCCGTCTCAGGGGAAGAGATCGACGATATCTTCACGGCGATCGCCGATCCGCAGACGGGACGCCCGGCGAAGTTTGACAGCGTACTGGAAAAGATCGCCGCCACGGAAACGCTCAAGGACGACGAGCGGATCGCCTATATCGGTCGCGGGGCGTTCGGTATTGTTGCGATGGAGAAGGGAGATAACAACCGGCCTCACCTGGTCGTCCGTAAGCGGATCGAGTACGAACCGTCAAGCGACGCGCAAGGGTGGCGCAAGGAGCTGTCGCCGGGTATTTCGCGAGACTACAAGCCGCAGCCGCAGCCGTTGTCGGAGTTGTATTCTCACGAGGAAATTCGGGCGTTTCCGCGGTTTGAATCCCCGGTGGCGGGGAGCGTTCCGCGCAACGGTCAGAAATAGAACGGTTTTCAGAAATGGATATCTACAAGGCCGCCACCGGTGTGTTCTCCTGAAAACACCGAACGGCGCTGCGGCGGCAGTCTGAGATCGGCGATCTGTCGACCCGTCTCATCTTTCAGCTGGGAGAGGAGGTTTCTGTTTTCATGATGGAGGACGCCGGCGGCATCGTAAAGCGCTTGTACGGCCACAGGCCGCTCACGGTCGCCAAGGCCGGGCAGAGCCACCCGGTTCAGCGCGTCCAAGGCGGACAGGATCTCTGTTTCGGCGATAATTATCCGGTCAATATAGTCGATATCACGGCGCGTTATCGCTTCACGCTGCGCTTCCAGTAGTCGTATATAGCGCGTCAGGAGCGCAGTCTCGCGCTCCCGATGTCGCCCCGTCACATCCCGAACGGCCATCTTCCACTCATCCCGCGATATTGAGGCCGGTGCCGGAGGGACGTGCTCCGGCGCTCGTATTTTCGATCTGCTTCCACGCATCGCGGAGGTCGGTCATCAGCTGTTATACCTCTCTCAGGGGGGCGTCCTCTTTTTTCACGTTGCCTTCCATCAGGCGATCGTTGAAAAACATGTAGAGGCGAAAGAGGTTTTGCGCGATTTCACCACCCTGCTCCATATCGAGAGAGACCATGAGTTCGGTAATAATGCTTTGCGCCTTGATAATGGCGTTGTTAATCCGATCAAGCTGGCGGGAATCCGAGTGAATGCCGTCGAGGGCCATGTCGATCTGTCGAAGCGCCTCCTCGTAAAGCATAACGATCACCCGCCCCTGGGTTGCCGTTTTTACGCTTGTTTGTCGGTACGCGTGTATCGAACTCTGTTGATAAGCCATTCGTCCCCTCTCCTATCGTGCGTTATCCATCAGGGTTGACACCGGCACGGCGTCGTATCCCCGTTCAATGAGACCATTAATCAGAACATCCAACCGGTGGAACAGATAATCCGCGCGCCCGCCGGCGGGTCGGTCGTCTCCCGGACGCCCGACGGTCATCGCGATGATCGAACCGGGTCGTTTCTGTTGCAGCACATCTTCAATAATTTCTGTCGCGGGCTTGTACAGACGGCTCACTCCGTTTTCATCCCGCTGCGGTACCCAGTCGAGACTGTCGACGTCCCGTCCAATGTACGCGTAGTTCATCTGCCGTGATGCGGCAATAATCACCGGATTCACGAAGTAATAGGGAGCGTGCCACAACAGGGACACCTCCTCTCCGGTCACGTCAAAAAACACGTCCTCATTCCTGGCGAGTCCCTGCTTCACAAAGTCCTCATCGATGCGAAACCCGCCGTCCGCCATATCGAAGTAGGTGAAGAACAGGCTGCCCACTTCGTGTCCGCTGTCGGCGATTTCCCGAACAGCTCCGGGATGTCTCCGGATGAAGTCGCCGTTGAGAAAGAAGGTAGCACGAAGATCGTATTCCCCCAGGGTATTGAGAATTTCGGTCAGTCCGGCAACCGAATCGATCGCATTGAACACCAGGGCAACCTCACGACGACGAATACGCGATCCGTGTGAGAAATTCGTGAGGTCGATAGTCTGATCTCGCTCCGGGAACGCCTCGTATTGCTGTCGCGGCCGCGGAAACAGCGGGACCGTTCCGTAGGACCCGACGTTCCGGACCATAACCATGTTGTGGTAACTCCCGCGGGACAGGTTTTCCAGGTACACCCGGTAGTTTTCGCTGGCAACGCGTGAATCGGAGACCTCATAGGTGGCGATGGACGACCATCCGTCTTCGGTCAGTTCAAGGGAACGCCCCCCGACTTGTGCGCGTATCGCCGCGTTATCCGGCGCAAAACCGAGCGTATCGGCGTCGCTGAGCGCCAGAAGCGTGCGGGCAGCGTTCCGATCGGCGTCACTTCGGGCGCGTTCATAGCTGTTCAGGTCGATCCGTTCGATCACCTCGCGCCCGGCCAGAAGCAGACGTGTGTTCCCCTGCCAGAGCGCGTGGAGCAACCCGGAATGCGCGATCGTGCTCTCCGTCTCCCACGAGGCATACGTTTTGACCTCCGTTGCTTCGTCGGTCCATACAACCGCACGGGTGCCATCAGGGGACAGCGCGAAGCCGCGTACACCGACGTCGTCCGTCGCGATAAAAGCGTTCCGGTCGTCGGGATCACCGAATTGAAGGCGATAGACCGCAGTAGTGGGCTCACCGTGGCGGATACTTCCCGTCAACAACGTGATCGTGTCGCCGGTCGACCACAGTACGGTCTGAACGCGGGTGTTCCGCGGAAGATACAGATACGGGAGGGCGACGGAACCGTGCTCACCCTGGTAATCATCCGTTTCGAGAAGCAACACCGTAATGTTGCGTCCGTCCTTGCTCAGCAGGATCTTTTCACCATCAGGAGAGATCCAGAACCGATCGAAGTTCGGATCGAACGCATCGGGTAACTTACCGACGATCGTACCGATTTTCAGCAACTCCTGGTACAAAGAGCGGGTGAAGAACTCCGCGCCGCGAATGCGATAGACCAGTGAACCGCGAACGTAGTACAGCGTATCGTCGTCGGTCCACGTGACACTTTCAATCGTCCCGGGTCCAAGATGACGCAGGCTTTCATTCAGACTGCGTCCGCTCCGGTACTGGTCCAACGAATAGTAGTACAACTCGTTGCCCCGGCTGTACACAAAGAAGCGCGAGTCCGGAGACCACTTCAACGGTGTCTCGTCCAGGGTAAGCTCGACCCCGGTGCTCACCAGGACGTCCTGCTGCTGCACGGTATCGTACATTTTCAGCTCGGCATACGCCGCAGATGTCGGTTCAAGATACGTGAGAAATCGTCCATCAGGACTTCCACCGACCGCCACCGTTTTACCCGTCTGTATATCCCGCCCGCGGACAAATGCGGGGAACTGGGAAAGCGGTCGAAAAAACGGGTCCGGGCGAGGCGCTGTGTAATCCGCCAGGACCGCGGACTCTTCGCCGGACTCAGCGGCAGACGTTGCATCGTCGATTCCGTCTCCAGCGTCGGCTTCGGACGCCCTGACCGCAGCGGGCGGTTGCGAGCGAAAGAGTCCAAACCGGTTTTGTATCTGGATAACCCCGCTGGAACTGTACACGCGAATCCGTTCCGGAAACACGGTAAGCTGATGCATCGACGCTCCGGGGATATCGGCCATGAAATGACTGGAATACTCCCCAAGGCCCGGCATCTCCGTAGAAGCGGAGAAGAGCAGTTCACTTGACGAGTTGAGATTCAGATCACCAAACCGAACTTGTGCCTGTGGCACGGCGAGAATCGATGTCGCGATTGCGAGCGCAAAAAGAACGCGTTTCAACGTGCTACCTCCCGGTGACGTTCTTACTTTTCGGCATTCCGGGGCGCAGGGATTAGGGATACGATGGAAAAACTACGGGCACCGAGCAAATTCGAGCACCATCGTGTCGAGTTCCTGCTCCATTTCCTCGAGTTGGCGAGTCATCTCGTCGAGACGCACGAGGAAGAACGACTCCTGTTGCCGTTCAATCTGCTGGAACGGCTCTTCGAGAAGCTCGTCGAGGGGTGGTGGTTGCCACGGCACGCCGTCTGTTGGAATCATGCAGTTTCAATATAGTCCGGTATGTGGGCAGGCTGCAACGTATTTCGGCGAATCGGGCTCAGGTGTTCTCAAAGTGAAGGGACTCAGTGTCCCTTCACTTTGAGAACACTCCAAATAAGAAGCGTTTCTGGCCAACCGAGGAAGTTCAGGGTGGAATTCTCAATCGGGCTTGCCATTATCGCAATATGCAATAGACTCATCATAGATGGCGGAACGACGAAGCATCCATTTTCACATCAGTATCCTGACAACAGTACTCCTGTCTATCGCAGTGATCACCGGCGCCACAGTGTTGACGGTGATTGTGGTGAGCCGGCAAGCTGTCGAGGAAACCGCCGACCAGTTGTTTACCGCTGCGACGGAACTGGTTCAGGAACGGGCGCAATCACGCCTGGCGGTGGCGCGTGATCTTGCAACAACCGGCGCGGTCATCGGTGATCTGACGGAACCGGTTACGGCCCCCACCGCGCATCCGGCCACGCCGTATCTCCAGGAAACGCTGGCGACCTTTGACGAGATCTGCTCTCTGTATATCGGACACGACAACGGTGACTTTTTGCAGGTCATTCACACCCGGGGAGACGACAGGATCGTCGACCAGTACGACGCCCCGACGGGAACGGTGTTTATCGGGCGATCGATTGGTACCGTGGGCGACGACGCACGCGTTCAGACGTGGCAATTCCTCGACGGCGAAGGCGAGATCCTGGCGGAGCGAACCGAGGAATCTCCCGAATACGATCCGCGCCAACACCCGTGGTATCGGTCGGCAATCGCCAATTCCGATGCGGGGGCTCATACAGTTCTTTCCAATCCATACACGTTCGATTCCCTGAAGCAACCGGGCGTGACCGCCTCCCGCCGGTTTCCGACAGGTTCCGCCGTGTTTGGCGTTGACCTGACACTTGCAAGCCTCGCGACGTTTGTGCGCACTCAGGAGATCTCCACCAACGGCGGCGCGATTATCGTTGACGGACGCCGACACGTACTGGC
>JAQIBO010000251.1 GCA_027859055.1 Spirochaeta sp. | reverse complement strand
ATCGTCAATCGGTCGCGAGCCGGGTGACCGCAAAGGAGGTTCTGTTGCGACACCCAACCTGCAGGCAATCGCCTGCAGGTTCCTATTTGCCCCTTTCCTGCGTTCGCAGGGAGCGCCGTCTGTCGACGGCAATGCGCTCATAGCTCAGCTGGATAGAGCATCGGCCTTCTAAGCCGAGGGTCGGAGGTTCGAGTCCTCCTGGGCGCGCAAAATAAGGGCGGCCTGCGCAAGCGGGTCGTCCTTATTTTGTGTTCGGGACCCGGGAGGACTCGAAACGGATGGCGGGCGTACCGGAGCCGCGAAGCGGTGAGGAACGCGCCGCGTAGGCGCGAGCGCTGCGAGCGCAAACCGGCAGGATGCCGGTTTAGTACCGGAGGCGGGTCGGAAGCCGAGGGCACGATGCCCGAGGCTGGAGACCGAGTCCTGGAAAGGTGCGTACCGCAGTGGTTGAAGATTACGATCGGATCGATTGGGACAGTTGTTGTCCCGCTTGAAAACTGGCAATCGACGATTATCAATCCAATGATTTCAGCGAGATTTCGAAACGAGTGTCTACGTAATCGCGGATAGCCTCAAGAATTGAATCCAGTACTAACGCCCACAGATCGTGCGCTTCGCTGCGTATCGATTCACTTATCTGTTTCACGCAATTTGCCTGCCCTCAGCACGTACATTCATTCCCAAGGGGCCGTGTTTGCTTCTTTGCCAGATTTCCGGCGTATACACGATCGCACCTATCAGTTCGTTGTACGTGGTAAGGATGTCGTAATCCGTGTCAGCTACGATCGACCGGGTATCTTTCAGCTCTCCGTCGGCCACTACCAATATATCGTAGTCTGAGTCATCGGAAGGATCGCCTCGCGCGCGGGAGCCAAACAACCAGACTTCGCGAAGACGTATACCCAGCTTACCGCGAAGGATTCCGAGAAATGCTGATAAGACGGGATCTTCTTCTATCTGAGCAATTTGTTCGGACAACGATCTGAACCTCCACACGATATGCCTTTACGTTATAACAATTCGAACGAGGCGTAAATACTGGCTCGATCTCCCGTTTGAAAAACCTTTCCAACGTAGATCAGTTTTTCGCAAGCAATATCACGCCTGTAAACCCTCGCCTCTTAAGCCGAAGGCCCGATGACCGAGGCTGGTGACCGAGTCCTCAACAGGTACGTACCGCAGGGGTCGAAGACCACGAGGAACGCACCGACACTGGCGCGCAAACAGATAAAACGCTTTATGGACGCCCTCGCCGATCAGGCAAATCCCGAGGCCCTGGTACCGTTTGCAGAATACGCAAAACGCCCGGCGGTCGCGTTGGCCAGTCAGCGTTCAAAGCGATAAAGCTGGTGTTTGCGGAGGCGTATGAACGCGGCGATCTGTTCACCAATCCCGCGGCGATAACATTTCTTGGTAAGTCATCCCATGGGTTCAAAGATAATCTGGATACACGGCCCGTCACCTCCCTCGTGCTGGCGATGGGCCTGGGTATCCGGCAGGCCGAGCTCCGAGCCCTCCGGTGGGAAAACGTAGACCTGACCGCCGGAACGGTATCTATTGTGGAGAGCACTCTCTCCCAGGCCACGCAGGCACCAACGGGGCCGCCCAAATGGGGAAAGCTCCGGCCGAATCTCCCGCTCCCCCCGTTCGTGAAAGACGAGTTGCAACGGCACTACAACGCGATGCGCGCGAAAGCACCGGAGCTGGTGGCCCCGGAGACCCAGGTAATCTGCAACGCCGATGCTCGTATGATCTCGCCAACGTGGCACTCTGTTCGTCACAGCGCCAATACGCACGCGTTGATCGCCGGAGCACCGCCCCTCGCCGTTGCGGAATACCTCGGGTGGACATCTCCCGCCGGAGCGGCCCTTGCGGCGATGCAGAGCCACTACGCCCACCTCCAGCTTCTGGATATGGGACCGGTTGCAGCAGCTCTGGAAGGGGTGATCGTTGGGTCTGGTGGTGATTCTGAACCGTGAGAACCCCCCATGCGATCGACACGGAAAGCGGAAATCGCTATTCAATTGGCAGAAGGGATCGCAGATCGTGGTATTAACTAAATCGAGATAGGAAACTCGAACATAATCAACCTTGTGTGGTATTCTTCACGGTCCCGTTGACGCGGCCGACTTCAAGACTTTCATCTTCCCGCTGTTATTCTTCAAGCGGATCTCCGATGTCTATGACGAGGAGTATACGAGAGCCCTTCAAGAATCTGATGGTGACGTTGAGTTTGCCCAGTTCCCGGAGAACCACCGGTTCCAGGTTCCGGAGGGTTGTCACTGGAAGGACGCCCGAGCCAAGAGCGCCAGTATCGGTCATGCGCTTCAGAAGGCGATGCGCTGTATCGAGCAGGCCAATCCGGATACCCTGCACGGCAAATTCGGTGACGCCCAGTGGACCAATAAGGATCGCCTGTCGGACGCGCTCCTCAAAGACCTGATCGAACACTTTTCGTCGCTTGATCTCGGCAACGAGCACTGCCGGGCGGACGTTCTCGGCCAGGCGTATGAATACCTGATCAACCTGCGGCTCTTCGGTCAGGAGCGCAATCTGCTCACCTCCGCGATCGGTCGGATGAATCTCTTTCTCCACGGGATTGAGGACTTCAGTATCGTCAGGGGCGACACCCTGGCGAACCCGGCCTTTGTCGCAGGCGACCGACTCATGCAGTTCGATGTCGTTCTCGCCAATCCGCCCTACTCCATCAAGCAGTGGGACCGCGATGGGTGGTCGGCAGACCCCTGGGGGAGAAACATCTACGGAACGCCGCCGCAGGGCCGTGCCGACTACGCCTTCTGGCAGCACATCATCGCCAGCATGAAGACCGGCAGCGGGCACAGAGCTTTCTCACCGACGAGCACATCCAGCACATTGTCGCTGTCTATCAGGCGTTTGGTGAAGAGGACGGCTTTGCCCGGAAGGGCAGCAATGACGAGATCCGGGAGAAAGGCAACAACCTCAGCATTCCCCTCTACGTTCGAACGGACAACGCCAATGGTAACGGATCAGCAGAAACGATCAGCCTGGAGCAGGTGATTGCAGACTGGCAGGAGAGCTCGACGCCGTTACGGGAGTCGATGGAGGGGCTGTTTACGGTGCTTGAGGAAACACGCATGACGGGAGGTGACCAATGAGCGAGCCGAAATCAACGATTCCCGGTCCGGACTATGCGCGCCTCCTCGCCGAAGTGAAAGAGCGGGTCCGATCGGCACAATACGCCGCGTTGAAAGCGGTCAACAAAGAGCTGGTCGGGCTGTACTGGGATATCGGGCGGATGATCGTGGAGCGGCAAGAGGATGCCGACCACGGCGCAGCTATCGCCGAACAGTTGTCCAACGATCTCCGTAAAGAGTTCCCCGGAATCGGCGGCTTTTCGCGCCGCAACGTCTTCTATATGCGGGAGTTCTACCTGCTCTATCGCGATGACGAGCGAGTGCAACCACTGGTTGCACAAATCGGGTGGACACATAATCTGGTGATTTTCCAGCGCTGCAAGGACCCGCTGGAGCGTGAGTTCTACATCCGCATGACCCGCAAGTTCGGCTGGACCAAGAACGTGCTCATTCACCAGATCGAGTACCAGAGCTACGAAAAGTCGTTGCTGGGCCAGACCAATTTCGATCAGGCACTCACGCCGGAACTCCGCGCCCAGGCCAAGCTGGCGGTCAAGGATGAGTACACCTTCGATTTTCTGGAGCTCGGCGAAGAACACGGCGAGCGGGAGTTCGAGCGAGCCCTGATCGTGCGGATCGAAGACTTCCTGCGGACGATGGGCGGCATGTTTTCGTTCATGGGCAGTCAGTACCGACTCGAGATTGACGGTGAAGAGTTCTTCATCGACCTGTTGCTGTTTCACCGTCGTTTGCGCTGTCTCGTGGCAATCGAGTTGAAGATCGGCAAATTCAGGCCGGAGTTCGTCGGCAAGATGCAGTTTTACCTGACCGCGCTGGACCGGGAGATTCGGCAGAGCGACGAAAACCCTTCCATCGGTATCATTCTCTGCAAGGAGAAGAACCGGACCATCGTGGAATACGCCCTGCACGACGCGAAGAAGCCGATCGGCGTAGCGACCTACGAGATAACCAGAACACTACCGAAGGAACTGCAGGGGCAACTACCCCGGCCGGAGGAGATTGCGGCGCTGCTGGAGGGGATTGAAGAGTGAGTACATACCTTTCTTTTGACCCGGGTACGATTGAGGCCATTGCCAAAGTGCTTGGGGAGGCCGGATCAGGAACGGATATCAGTCGCTACTTCGAGGCAAACAATTTGATCGATGACTCTAACGAATCGACCAAGTGGCGACGAATAAACGACGCCTTCCTGAAAAGCCAGTCATCGACACGAAGCGCCAACCAGATTCTTGCATTTTCCCAGTGTTGTAATACGTGCAGAGATTGCATCCTCGATTTGTTTTTGGAGTCGCTCCCTGTCATCCTCATGGACCACATCAAGGACCGTTTTCCCCAGGAAGTATTCGGAGGAATATCCAAGAATACTTGTAATCGACGGGCTGACATACTCCGCATGAAAACGCGAATCTATCTTCACTATCGTGATCTTCGGATGGTCTTCCAGCAGGTGCAATACGAGCACATCGTTGGACGAGTCTCCGTGATTCATATCTTGGTTTTTCATGGTTTTCCCAGTTGCTTAATAATAACACCGTTGTGGCGATAGCGATACTTCTTAGACCGAAACCGTGTCATCTCCGTACTCGATCACTTCCCCAACCTCAAAAACAACATCGCTCGCTACGACCGCGACAACGACATCAACCTCACCGTCTACATCACGCCGGGAACCCCCATCGTCGCCGTTGGTCGGGCCATCTACGCTTGGTCCCCGCCCGTGAGTCTTTCCGCGCCGGGGGGCACGAACGTTTTCCTGGACTGGTTTCATGCGATGAACCCCAGACGTGCTGGGTATTTCGGAAGCGGTAAGTTGCCGTACAAACGTCACCACCATGTCGGGAAAAACGACCGAGACCGCCGAATTAGTGCTAAGCTTAAGGCATGTCATTATTACGGCTGAACGCGGTCTATGACGAAGAAGCGCGTGTCTGGACAGTAGGCGACGATCAACTCGGTCTCGTGGCAGAAGCCGAGACCGTTGAGGTCCTGGAGTACAAGCTGCAAGAACTTATTCCTGAACTTGCCGAGTTGAACGGTATCGACTTGCCACGTCCTATTCAATTCACGTTGGCATCGTAACCACAAACTCTGGTCTTCCCCTGTCAGCCAGAAGCACTTCGTGGACAGAAACATCAAATCGCGGCATACCGCAAACGCTGTATTGCGCCAGGCGGGACTCCCAAAACAGTTCTGAGATACGGGCGTTTAACGACGGGCGACTGCCTACTCAGAACCGCGCCTAAAGACAACATCAGGGCAGATCTACTCCGTAGCGACGTCTGGCTTTCCTGGGATCTGCGTCCCGCCAACAGGTCCTCGACACTAAGGTCTTCGTCTAACTCGGGTCAGTGTATTCCACTACGAATCTCTCATCGGTCACGTGCACCTCAGCGGCGTCGGCCACCTGGATTTCAATCGTTGAAGAACTCATTCCATTGCTCCACTATGCGGTGTCCCGAATAGAAGAAGAATCTGAAACCACTGATTGCACAAATCGGCTGGACCACGAGGTTCGGCAGCACGACGCGAAGTAGCCGATCGGCGTGGCGACCTACGAGATTATCCGGACATTGCCAAGGGGATTGCAGGGTCAACTGCCCCGGCTGGAAGATGGTGAAGTTCGCCGAGGTCGTCCAGAACGTATCCGGGCGAGTTGACCCCGCCGTAGCCGAGTTTGACGGCATCTGCTCGGCCCACGCCATGGTCGTCTGTGCAAAACCCAAGATGATTCTGCCCGAGTCCTTACCGTTTTTTCTAAGGGGTCGTGTTTGCTTCTTTGCCAGATTTCCGGCGTATACACGATCGCACCTATCAGTTCGTTGTACGTATTACGATTCGTGGGGCGAAAGCACTTCGGCCCCCGCCCCACGGACTTTGTTTTACAGAAACTTTGTTGGCAACAACGGTGAAGTCTTAGAGCGCTCCAGCCCGTTCGTGCATCTCGATGTACTGATCGACATTGTCGCTGTTTACCATCGGGGTATCGATATTAATATCAATCTGATCCTCGACTCCTCTCAGAAGTTTATCAGTAGTCGCAAGAATGTTCTCAGCAAGATCATATGCACTCTGCAGCGTTGTCGAAGTCATGACACCATCTTTGATCAGGAGTACTGCTTCGGCCGTTCCATCAACTCCGTAGGAGAGAATGTCTGCAAACGCTGGATCATCCCGTACTACTTCGAGCGCGCCGGCGGCCATGTTGTCATTCATGGAAATGATGGCATCAATTTGGTCATTGGCTTGTACCCAGTCTTCCATCAAAGCCATTGCTTCGGCCTTGTTCCAGTTTGCAATCTGCTCACCGACGATTGTTACATCCGGGCGCTTTTCAAAAAACTCTTCACCCCATGCTACTCGTCGTTCGTCAGCGTGGAAGTTTCCTGGAGGACCGTTGAGTACGACAACGTTCGCACCTTGCGGGACCTGTTCGATTGCGGCTCTGGCCTGAACTGCTGCCTGCTCATAAGGGTCTGCGTCAACAGAAGACCCCCCGTCAATTCCGGCAATTCGCGCATTGGTTGTAATAAGAACAATGCCAGCTTCGACGACCTGCTCAGCGTATGGACGCTGTGATTCACCATTATTTGGCTGAATGATGATGGCGTCGAATTGGTTTACGATCGCGTTCTCAATCATACCGTTTTGCACGTCATCAGATGCCTGACCGTCAAAGAGGGTAAGCTCGATGTTTGGATAGTTTTCGGCCTCTTCCAGAACAGCATTCGCCAGCCATGCGGCAAACGAATCAGCCTGCGCCCGCGCGATATAGGCTACCTCATAGGTCCCGTCTTCTTCTTCCGCGCTTCCGCCGGCAAACGCCGAAACCGCGACCAAACTCACCATGAGAAAAGTTACAATAATCCTTTTCATTCCGATCTCCTTATTCCGTTTTTTCTTCGAATGGCTAACAGCCATTTCTCGATAACTATTCGCACCATTTACATCTCGATCATGATTTTGATCTGATCATCAGGAAGCGTTGCTGCGTATTCGAACGCCTCGACCGCGTCCTTCAACGGATAGGATTTGGTAATCAGGGGCAGCGCATTGAGCTTTCCGGAAGCGATCAGATCAATCGCCTTTGGGAAGATGTTGACGTAACGAAAGATCGTCTCGATCGATATTTCTTTGACTTGAAGAGCGACAACGTCAAGCCCAACTTCACCGTCAGGCATTCCGATCAAGACCAGGCGCCCGCCAGGAACCAAATAGTCGGCAATTCCCTTAAACGCTGCTGCGGCACCGGTTGCTTCGAAGACAATATCTACGCCATCAAGACCGTGATCTGCAAGGACGCTGGACACGTCAGACACGCCCAGATCAATTGTTACAATCTCACCGGAATAGTAGGCCTCAAGCAACTCGAGTTTCGCCAACTTTATATCTGCGACAAATACCTTTGAGCAGCCCGACGCTTTGGCAGCCAACGCCGTCACTGTGCCGATGGTGCCTGCGCCAAGCACGAGCGCCGTGTCCCCTGGGGCAATCGCCGCTTTCTTTGCCGAATACACTCCGATCGCGACCGGCTCGATCAACGCGCCTTCTCTGTATGAAACGTTTTCCGGCAGTTTGAATGTGAGACTGGCCGGATGTACGACAGTCTCACGCAAGCACCCGTGTACGGGAGGCGTTGCCCAAAAACGTACCGATGGATCCAGGTTATACATTCCCATGAGCGTCTGACTGCTCCGAAAGTCAGGAATACCCGGCTCCATGCAGACACGGTCTCCGACTGCGAAATTGCTGACGTTACTGCCTGTTTCAATGACCTCGCCGGCAGCCTCATGGCCGAGAATCATGGGACTCCGCACTACGAAATCGCCAATATTCCCTTCACGGTAATAGTGAACATCGCTGCCACAGATACCGACTGCCATTGGCTTGACCCTCACATCGTCAGGCGTCAACTCGTCCTGCAGATCAAAATCGCGGTAACTGATCTTTCCTTTTTCTTCCAAAACCAATGCTTTCAACTGAGAGACTCCTTCATCAATTAGTATTCTCAACCCTAAAGTTGCGCACGTCAAGTGTTATTTTGCGCAACCTTTCACGAACTTGATATGCCGCGCTTCGTCGACCCGTGCTACTTTTTAACGTAAAACGCGCGATATTCTTGTATTTTTATCGAATCTTACCAATTTTACTTCAATTCAATACGAAGCGGTTGCGCTGTATTCCGTTTTCAATGATAACCAAACCTTACGCGGCCGGTTCCAAGGTAATCAACCGTGCATTTTTTAACGAATATTTGCGCAACAGAACGCGGCTATCCGACCTTGCGTTTCGTTTTTGCGCGTGTGTCGTAAGCAACAGCGAGAACGATAATCAGTCCACGTACAACCGCCTGGATATACGACTGTATTCCTACGAGATTCATGATGTTATTGAGAATCCCGATAATAAAAGCGCCTGCAAGGGTTCCGATGGCGGTACAGACACCCCCGGTTATGCTGGTTCCACCGATTACGGCGATAGAGATTGTATCGAGCTCAAAACCGATACCAGCGTTCGGCAATCCGGCATTTACACGCGACATAAACAGAACGCCCGCCATACCTACCAGCGCACCGGAGATCATGTACGTGATGAGCTTGATTCGTTTTATCTGGATGCCAGACGCCCGGGCCGCTTCCTGATTACCACCAATTGCATATATGTACCGGCCGAGACGAAGATGATTGAGGAGATACCATATAAAAACTGTGACCAGAAGCATGAAAATGATTGGCGTCGGAACCCCCATCACCGTACCTTGACCGAGCACCACATACTCACCGAGCTGATAGATGTTCTGCCCTCTGGTGTACAGCAATGCGACACCTCGGGCGGCGGTCAACATTCCCAACGTGGCTATAAATGGTGGAACATTCATTCGGGTCACAAATAGACCATTGATCATGGACGCCACAACACCAGCAGCGATTCCAACCAACATAGCCGCAAGCAGCGACCCGGTAACCTGATATGCCGAAACTGAAAACACCCCGGCCAGAGCCATCACAGAACCGACCGAAAGATCGATCATACCCGCAATAATGACGATAGTTTGCGCGAACGCCATGATCGTGATGACAGATATCTGACGTGCGATATTGGATATGTTTCGAGGTGACAGAAACACCGGACTGATGATTGAAGCGATCACAATCATCCCCGCCAACACGAGAAAGATGCTGAATCTGGCCTTGATACGGTCCCACAGACGCTTCAGTTCCTGGACGTTATTCATGTACACTCCCTTGTGTGGCGAATTTCATGATCGTTTCCTGGTCAAAGTCATCCACGGATAACTCGCCGGTAAGTCTTCCTTTTGCCATGACATAAATCCGGTCACAAATCCCGATCAATTCAGGCAATTCCGATGAAATAACGAGAACGGCTTTGCCACTTGCGGCCAGAGAAAAGATGATTCTGTAGATCTCGAATTTTGCACCGACATCGATTCCCCGTGTCGGTTCGTCCAGCACGATCACCTCCTGGTCCTTCAACAACCATTTCGCAAGGACGACTTTCTGCTGATTTCCGCCACTGAGCGTTCCTGCAATAGTCAAAAGAGATGGCGTTTTCACATTCAGTCGCGTGAACATCGCATCGACATCGGAGATTTCCTTCTTCTTCCGGTTCCATCCTCGCTCAAAATATTTTTTCAGAACGAGGATTGACGCGTTTTCCATAACGTTCCGGGCAAGGACAAGTCCGTACCTTTTCCGATCTTCCGACAGCATCGCCATTCCCCGGTTCATTGCACCAACAACGTCGTCAGGAGGTACCACTTCGCCTCGTATGCGAACAACGCCGGAATCGTACGGATCCAGTCCAAACGCGGCACGGACTAACTCCGTCCTGCCTGCACCCACCAGTCCGGAAAGCCCTACAATCTCTCCTTTGTTAACGGAAAGGGAAACGTCTCGAAACCTCTTGCCCGCAGTGAGGCCGGAGATTTCGAACACCGGCTCACCGACCTCACGTTCCGGTTTATCCGGGAATACATTATCGAGAGGGCGTCCAACCATCATCGATATCACCGCATCTACCGTGAGTTCTGATACCGGGTGACTTCCGATGTGCTTACCGTCCCTTAAAACGGTTATTTCGTCTGCAATTTGAAAGATCTCGTCCATTTTATGCGATATATAGATGAATGCGACTCCGTTCGATTTCAGCTGTTCAATCTTTTCAAAAAGTCGACTGGTCTCTGTTTTGGTAATTGCTGAGGTTGGCTCGTCCAGGAGCAACACCTGCACGTCAGCTGAGACCGCCTTCAGTATCTCGATCATCTGAATGTCCGAGATCGAAAGATCTTTCAACTTGGTGTCAGGTGAATACGGGAGTCCCTCCGCATCGAGGAGTTCTACGGTCCGGCGACGAATCTCCCTCCAGTCGATACCTCCGAACCGATTTGTTGGTTCTTCACCGAGAAACAGTGTCTGCTCGACGGTGAATTCCGGAACATAGTCCAACTCCTGAAAAATCATCCCGATACCAAGGCGTCGCGCTTCCAGCGGGTGATGAATTTTCACTTCCTCGCCATTAACAAAGATGCTGCCTTCATCCGGCTCGTGTACGCCGTTCAATATCTTTACAAACGTAGATTTCCCGGCCCCGTTCTCGCCGCACAAGACGTGGACACTTCCCCGGCGAAGAGTCAAATTAATATCCGAAAGTGCCTTGACCCCCGGAAAGGATTTCGTCACGTTCTGGACTTGAAGAACGATATCTTCACTTGCCATTTCACGTGTATCATGTCTCATCCAACGAAGTTTCCCACGCAACATTGCGCATGTCAACGTTTTTTGCGCAAACTTTGCGTTAATTAAATATCGATTAGCTGCAATTAGTTGACGTGTAAACGATGTGACCGCATACTGAAGAAGCTCTACATGCGCAAAAATATGTACGATCTGGAAACTCGACAGAAATGAAGAAGAAATCAGTCACGATGAAGGACATCGCCCACGAGATAGGTGTCTCAGTCACTACGGTGTCCCATGTCATTAACAAGACCCGCAATGTTAACAGCGAGACCCGCAAGCTGGTGCTGGATACCATGCGCCGACTGGATTACGACTCGCGAAAAAGCAAAAAACGGACGAATCCGTCATCCGATCTTTTGGGGGTGATAATCGCCGATATCCGCGAGGATTACTACGTGGCGATTGTAAAGGCGATAGAAACGGTTGCATCAGAGAACGGACTCTCGATTCTTCTCTGTGATTCCGAAATGGACCCGGCGAAAGAAGAACAAAACATCCAGACGATTCTCTCTCGTGATGTTGCTGGATTGATCATCGCACCCATCGATTCCCGTTTTTTCCCGGAAGAATTACGGATTTCACAGTTACCTATCGTATTGGTCGACCGGCAGTATGACGGACATAACAGAACATTCGTCGGCATAAACAATTTCGAAAGTGGCGCTATGGCGTTTCGCCATCTTGAGAAGAAAGGGTGCTCTCGTATTGGGTTCATCGGTTACCCGGACTCCGTGTATTCAGTGCACAAACGCGCCCTCGGGTATAAGGCAGGGGTTCTGGAATCGGAAAAAAGTGTGCAGCCTCAAGTCTTGATTCTCCACTATGACAAGGAAGATTCGTTTGCGTTGATATCCGATTTTATTCGAACGAACGATTTCGATGGACTTATTTGCGCGACCTCTGATATTTGTTACGAGACGGTCAGCGTAATCCACGAGATGAGCATCGCTATACCTGAATCGATCAAGCTCTTAACGTACGACGATAACAAGTGGCTGGATTATTTGCGGTATCCCATTTCCGTTATTTCACAACCGACCGCCGAGATCGGCGCGTTCGCAGTAGAGAAGATTATCCGATATATCAACACACCGAGCGATTCTGATCATATTAAAACTGAAGTTTTTTTTGACGTTTCAATTATCGATCGATAGTGTTCGAAGGCGCGGCAGGAATCCGTTTGCTCTCAGCGACGCACTGCTCCACCATGCATCCACGGTCCTTGGCAGTCCGCTAACCGCACTCATCGTGATCAATATCCGGGAGAACGTAGTACGTCGAGCGGCCCGCGGCAAAGGGGTGAATCGTCACAAAGTACAGATGCGCTAAACCCGCCCGGATGACACCGTCGAGGTAAGGAGCACCGTAACGAATGCGTCTGTTTTTGTGTCGGGACGAGGAAGCCCTGCGGTTGGTAAACCCAGCTGCTCGGCGACGGAGGAACGGAGACGATCGCGGTCCACCCAGAGGCTTGCGGAGCGCTTCTGCATCCCAACGGAATCGAGGCCGGTCTTCGCGTTGCCAGATGTAATCTTCCATATCTCCCACGCCATGACCCAATTACCACCGTATTCCGGTCACGTATTGACCCGATTATACGGTATATTCGGGTCAGCGAGAAGGAAAGGATGACCTGAATGCAGGGCGAACCAAAGACGCAATAGAACGGCTGGAAGCGGCGAAAACGTATCCACGAAATCCGGGGGAAGGGAAACTACAGTTTCTGTCTCTATTCGTCGGGGTTGGGAAAATGGGGACTCGGCCGTACGGACGCCGGCTTCAGCTCCGATGGACAGTTTGTCCGCTGCACACGGCCTTGGTCGTCTGCCGTATCTTCCCGTTGGAGAAAGTGTGTCCTGGTGGATGACGGTCTCCGTTGCTGGTCTCACCTGATCAAAAATATGCCGTTGAATTCAGATCCAGGCGTATACTGCGGACCGCATCACCCTTTCAGCAGTCCGAGCACGTTTTCCCGGGTAAGAAGCTCAATTTCTGCCGAGCGTTCCAGGAACGGGCTGACATCTGCAACCACCCGCTCCCAGTCCATCGCGGTGATTTTCTCGCTCACCATCGTCCGCCAGTCACCCACGGCTCCATCAGACAGCTCCATGCCGGTCTGCGCCAGGGAGGTCCGGAGTAACGGCAGATTCGGCTCCGGCCATGTTGGGTCCCCTAAATACCAGACCAGATCGTAGATGTCTCTCCCTTTGACGTACGGTCGTTGTATCAACGCATGCAGCTTCCCGGAAAACAGACTCGCTTTGTTGTAGTGGAGCAGGTTCAGCAGCACGTGACGACGTCGGATTGATCTCTCCGTAATTGCGTTCGGTGGCGGGTTGGTATCTACCTCGACCTTGATGGAGATCTTCTGATCGGCGTGCCGAGACAGGCCAAGTTCGTGAAGCAGTCCCGGAAATCCCACGAACGCAGACTGTACAACGGCCTCCGGCCGGGCGCGAATATCGACCTGATACACTTCAGCCTCAAACGTCTTTTTGATCCGATCGATGAAGCGCTGAAATTCCCGATTCACTGTATCCCGTGAAACGCCCGGGTCGGTTCGTGAAAAGTCGAGGTCCTCTGAAAAACGCGGAAGTCGATACAAGAACCGGAGCGCTGTCCCGCCGAGGAACGCCCATGTCTCGAAGGCCCCCGCCAGTTGCAGCGCTTCCAACACGCGCGCCTGAAGATACTCTCGCACCATGAGCCCTGCTTCGGCGGATGTTCTGCTCCGGTCGACAATTTCCCGCAGATACTCTTTCATTTTTGACTGTCTCCATGCGCAATAAGCTCAACGATCAGTTCGACCGAACGCCGAAGCCGGGGCGCCCCAGATCTCTGTGCCATCTGTCGCATAGCCTGGAGGTCGAGGTTTCCCACACTTTGCAGGCGCAGTCCGAAAAGGTAGTCAGGATCTTCGCTACCGGGCGTCAGATACAGGAGGTCCAGAAGCGCCTTCTCCGGGACGGCCATATGCGCGTTTTGTACCCCCGCTTCGTGGCGGAAGTAGCCAAAGAACGCCGAATCCTTGATGTGCCGATAACCGATCCTGCCGAACGGTGTTTGGATCGTTATGGGTCGTCCAGTGGTAACACAGGTCGTTTCCGGGACATATTCCGGAATGGCACCGTGAAACGATAACGCGGATTCGCGACTGACATACGTGCCGGCTTTGATGGTACATGCAATCACGTTCATGTCGATACGAACGCGCCGGTACGGCTCACTGAGGGTGTACCACCCCTTGTGGATGCGGATGACGCGACCGATCTTCACCCACCGGCTCAATTGCACGCGAACCTGATTTAGATTCTCTCCGGCGGTCATCATTCCGGGAGAAAAGCAATGAAGATCCCCAGCGTATTCGACAAGGTGAGCGAAATCCATTGCATTATTTTATCAATATACATAAATACTTGCAATGGTTTTTTTCCGCCGGAAACGCGCTGCGCCTCGCCCGTTGCGATATCGGCTGCGGTTTCGTAGGATGCGGTATGCCAAAGAGATTTCCGTCCGCCGCGGATTGTAAGCGTTCCGCCGCCCGAACCGACGATATCGTTCCCGCCCTTGTCACCTACGCGGACCGCAAACGCCTGCTCACCGGAGTGCTGCCGGAGCTGGAGGCGTTGGATGGCGAGTATGCCGGCTCAGAACGGCTCCCGCGGGAGTGGAAAGAGAATGCGGCGACGATGCTGGCGCTCCTTCCAGTGGTAACCGTACCCAGGCGGGTGGCCGGGGCGGTGCGGAGCACCGGCGATCACCTGACAAAATCAAATCTCGATCTCATGCGGGTCTGGCGACGTGTTCCCTGGGCGTTTGTCGCCTTTGAGACGGTGGAAACAGCGGAGCATGACATCGTGCTTATCTCTCCGATTGGGCCGCCGCCGGCGGGCTGGCCGTCGGATCTGTTCTGGAAGCGACTGCCGGTGTTCTCTCCACGGTTGGCGGATCTTGCCCGTACCGGTTTCCGCTCGGGATTGGTGCTGGTTTTCTGGGATGGGACGGTCTTTCACACCTACGGTATGATTCTGACTTTTCATGGGTTTGACGGGAAAGACCTGCAGTTTTTTGCCTCCTCCGTCGACGATGCCGACGCCGCCGGTGAAGGTATACCGTTTCTTGCCGGGGTGGTGCCCGGCGGTGGAGACGGCGCACACGGCGGAGAAACCGCCGACACCGCTCAGCTTCCAGTGAGTGACATCATCCGCAACCACCCGTTGCCGTTTCTCCGTCTGTTTGAGTGGCAGAACGTCCCGACAACAACCGGGCGCGGCGGCGTATGGACGTTTTCCGCATCGATGGTTGAGTGGACACCGCACGACTCCCCGCTTGGGGCGTTCGATCCCGCCGATCAGCCATCATGGAACCGTTTCGCACAAGATATTCAGGACTTCACCGTCGATGA
>JAQIBO010000224.1 GCA_027859055.1 Spirochaeta sp. | reverse complement strand
AACATCGAGTTGTTGATCGAATACGAACCGATCAGACAGAAAAGCAGAATTGCCGGAATCAGAAAGCGCTTGGGGGTGCTGATGAGCCGGGAAAAGTAGCGTGCACCGGCAAGTCCGAGAATCGTCATAAAGATGACCGACACGAGAAGGCTGATAAAGATCGAGGAAACAAACGGCATCTGTTCCTGGAAGAGGAGCGGTCCCGGGCGCAGGCCCTGAATGATCAGCCCGCCCATCAGAACGGCGGTCATCGGGTCGCCGGGAATACCAAGGGTCATCATCGGTATCAGCGCTCCGCCGGTACTGGCGTTGTTGGCGGCTTCCGGGGCGGAAACACCCTCGGCGATACCGGTCCCCAGCCTGGCGCTGTTCTTTGAAAAGCGCTTTTCCTGGCCGTAGGCGACGAGAGAGGCGATCGAACCGCCCGCTGCGGGTACCGCTCCAATCGCGACGCCGACCATCGACGAACGGATGATCGTCGGAATGAGAGCGCCGACCTGCCGGAGCGACGGCAGCACGTTCCGGAGTTTCTGGGTGATCACTTTTATGTGCTGCTCGTCGGAGATCTGAATCATCATTTCCGAGAGACCGTACATCCCGATCATTACCGGTATTTCGCTGACACCGTCAAAGAGTTCCGGGCGATTGAACACCATTCGCGGATAGCTTCCCATCGGATCAAGCCCCACGGTTCCGATAATGAGCCCGATCGTCCCCGCCATCAGTCCTTTGACCGTCGAACCGGGGGAGATGATCGCGATAATGCTGAGACCGATAAGGGTGATACCCACATACTCTTCAGAACTGAACTCAAGGGCGATCGACGCGACGAGCGGGGCGGCAAAGGCGAGCACAAAGACGCTGAACAGGCCGCCAAGGCCGGAAGAGATCGTGGCGATGCCGATAGCCTCTCCCGCGCGTCCCTGTTGACACATCGGATATCCGTCAAACCCGGTGGCAATTGCGCTGGGCGTTCCCGGGATGTTGATGAGAATCGCGGAAACGGAGCCGCCGTAGACCGCGCCGGAGTACAGGCCGAGAAGAAACGCGAAGGACTGGACAGCCGGAACGCCGAAGGTGAACGGAATGAATACGGCGATCGTCATCGTCGCGGTCAGCCCCGGCAGGGCACCGAAGACGATCCCGACAAAGACGCCGAACAGGGAGTAGACAAACATCATCGGGTTGGCAAAGTAGCTCAGCCCGGCAAGGTACAGATCGAATGAAAATTCCATGGTGTGATCCTATGGGCGAAACAGGACGCCCGTGGGAAACGGGATGTTAAGAAACCGGCGAAAGACGACGTAGGTGAGAACGCCGATCGCTATCGTGATTCCGACGATAAGCAGTCCGTTGCGGCCGCGGCGGTGGCCGGCGGAAAGGGCGGTGATGAGACTTCCGAGAAAGAGGAGTCCGGTTATCGTGAAGCCGAGAATCCGCATCAGAAAGGGATACAGAATGAGAACCGCGGTGGTGAAAAGCAGCAACCCGAGGGAGCGGCGATCTTTCCACAACGGCGCCATGTGCGTGTCGGACGGTGCTGCCGTAGGGAGGCTTCGCCGTTTCCACACGTCGCGAAGCGCCGTTCCAATCTGAATGAGGGCAAGGGTACCCAAAAAAAACGCGAGCATCTGTGGATAGAACCCCGGGCTGATCGCCGGTGACTGGCCCTCCCGTACGGGAAACGCCGACACGTAGAGGTACAGTCCAAGCGCCGCAGCTCCCAGAACGGTCCCCGATACGATATCTCTCCGCGTTGTCGTCATCAAACGCCTCCTTTTATCAACGGTGTGGTTATCAGCAGCGTGGTGATCAGCACCGTGCGTACATACGGAGCAAATCCACACAAAAGAGCCCCGACCGTACAAGGTGTACCATCGGGGCCATCGTTATGTCAGTACGTCGATATCAGTCGTCGACAAATTCGATGCCGAGGTCGTTGACCAGGAAGTCAAGCTGATCTTTGGCGTCTTCCACGATCTGGGCAAACTCTTCCTGTCCGGCAAAAACCGGCTGGAAACCGGCCCCGATCAGAAAGTCGCGAATCTCCGGATCGGTGACCGCCTGACGGATACCGTCTTCAAGGGTGTCGAGATATTCCTGCGGCGTGCCCTCGGGAGCGACAAAACCGGAGTAGTTACCCATGACTGCGTCGATACCGAGTTCACGCAGGGTGGGAACATCAGGGTAGCTCGGATGGCGTTCCACCGATGCGATTGCAAGCATGCGCAGTTCGCCGCTGTCGATGTAGGGTGCAACGTCCGGCAGCGGAATGTTGGTCATATCGACGTTACCAGCCAGAAGAGATGTGACCGCTTCGGCGTATCCCGGGTAGGGGATGTGGTTCATCTCCACATCGGCGCGGGCACCGAATGTCAGGGCGTAGATGTGGGCGCTGGCGCCGTTCCCCGAGTTGGAGTTGGAAAGCTCGCCGGGATTGTCCTGGGCAAACGCGATCAGCTCGTCGAGCGTTTCAAACTCGCTGTCGGAGTTGACGGTGACGGTTGCCGGAATGGAAATCGCCTGGGCGATCAGTTCCACATTGTCGATGTCCGGCGACATGGGGGCGACGTACTGTGCTGACACGGTCGACATCGAAGTGGTCCCGATCGTGTACCCGTCATTGGAGGCGTTCTCGATTTCGAGTGAACCAACGACACCACCACCACCGGGGCGGTTCTCTACGACAAAGGGAACGCCGTAGTATTCCTCCAGCCAGTTGGCGATCGGCCGGGTCAGAACATCGGTCATACCGCCGACCGACCAGGGGATAATCACGCGAACAGTTCGTTCCGGGTAACTCCCGGCCTCTTCCTGGACGCCCGTTGCGAACGCAGCCGACACAACGATAAGTGCCAGAATACCTATGAGTGATCGTTTCATGGAAACCTCCTTAAGGTTTACTGCATGTTTTTGCATGCAATTTCTTGTATTCTGGGGGTAAATCTTCGGCCTGTCAAAGCTTTTTTCAAAAAATCGGGCCCAATGTGGTCCCTGGAACAACTTCACCGGAAATTCGCAGCTGCAGGGACTCGGTGGACCGTTCAATGACCACCCGGTGGAGCCAGTCCCCGGCTACCGCCCCAAGGTGATACGGGGATAATGTGACTGAATCAATTTTCTGCGGTGTCAGCTGGCGAACGGGGGAGTCGTCGTACCCGGCGATACCGATCTGTCGGGGAACAAGGACGCCGGCAAGCAGCATTACCTGGTAGAGGTACACCGCAACAAAGTCGTTGAAACAAAAGACGGTGTTGTAGCGATCCCGAATTCTGGCGACAAAAGCGGAATCGAGCTCGTGCACCGAATCGATCCGGAAAATGTCCGCGGTACCGCAACCGATATCCTCAGCGCAGCACGCCTCGAGAAACGCCTGCTCCCGCTGGGTGGCAACCGGTTCCGCCGGAGTAAAACTGACGTAGCACGGTTGCACCCCCGGGCGAAACGACTCGGCGCGGCGGAGAAGGCGGCGCATTCCCGACAGATGATCGGCGGACACGTAGTTCATGGTTCGCGATTCCCGGTTGAGCAGGACCGACGGAATCGCCCGTTCCCGCAGCAGCTGCCGGACATTCTCCGACGGCGTCGTGAAACCGAAAACGCACCCGTCGATATTACCGCTCTTTTTGGAGGAGAAGAGATCCGGCTCGGGCTGGTTGACGCTGACCGAGATCTGAGTCCGAACCTCTCCGAATCCTTCGTCGAGGCCGGCCAGCAGTTCCGCCGGGTCGTAGAAGAGCCGGTGGTAGACGTCTGCCGAACGGGGGAGAAAGAGCGCCAACACGAGAATTGAGCGCCGCCCGTGGCGACGGATCGTTCGTTTGCGGTACCCCAGCTCCACGGCGGCCGCCTCGATCCGGTCGCGCGTCTCTTGTTTTACCAGGGGTGATCCGTTCAGGACGCGGGAGACGGTACTCGGTGAAATCTCAAGATGCCTGGCAATGTCGTTGACCGTCGGTTTTTGCATGGGTGGTAGTACTCTTCCTTAAGTGCAATCATCGGTCAAGTCGCAATTGCATGCAAATTTACGTTTCTGTATTGACAACGTTCGAGACGCGGCTGACGATAGAGGTATGCCCGGAGTCTGGATTGCACTCATTGCGGGAGTCTTTCTCGGCCTGTTTCAATCGCTCCACGGAAACGCCGAGGATCTGCCGATTCGAACCGCGACGATGCTGCTCCTCGCGATCGCCGCTGTACTGGTCAACGTGCTCACACTCTCGATCTTCGGGATCTCCGCGTACACCGCGTTGTCGGGGAGGGCGATTTTCTTCTTCGGCGTTGCCGGGGCAATTCATTTTTCCGGCGGGTGGATGTTTATCGGCCTTGCTCAGCGACGCGTCGGCGTTGGAATAACCGGATTACTCGTCGGGGCAACGCCGGTATTTACCGCCATCATCGCGTGGACGCTGATCGGCGAAGCGCTTTCCGTGAAAGACCTCGCCGGTATCGCCCTGGTGGTTGCCGGAGTCGGAGTGGCAACATGGCGGTAAATACCAAAGAACTGATAACCGGGACGTTTTTCGGACTCGCGACGGCGATGGCGTTTTCCATCAGTCCCCTCTTTGTCCGCAAAGGGCTGGCGGAGGGATTTTCCGCCGAGATCGGCCTGACCGTTGGGGTGACCGCCGCGGCACTCTCCTATGCACTTATCCTGCTGTTTATCGACCGCGGCGCGCTGGACGTTCGGCGCCTGCCCGGGCGGGGGCCGGTCCTGTGGGAACTCTCCGCGGCGGCGGCGATCGTGACCGGGACGTGGTTGCGCTACCGGGCGATGGCGCTCATTCCGCTGGCGATCGTCAGCGCGCTGGGTCGCGTCAACAGTCTGGTTATTCTCCTGCTGGCGCGGCGCTCGGTCACGCCGCGGGTGTGGATCGGGGGAGCCCTGATTATCGCCGGCACGATGCTGCTCAGTTTTTAGGCGGGGCGCCGGTAGGCGTGCGGGCCGCCGGCCGGTAGACGGACGCCGGCCCGCTGGACGTGTGGTATAGTGTACCGAAAAGAGAAACGCCGAACGGCGGCATGGGAGGTGTGCTGTGAAAAAACCTGATGGAACGACGCGCGGAGCCGGCCATGGGAGCGGAGCCTGGCGCGCGACTGGGGCCGGAACCCGCCATGCGAGCAGAGCGCGGCGCGGGAGTGAAACCCGCCCCGGGAGTGGAGCCGGAGCGCGCCGACGCGGCCGCATCGGCCGCGCTGTGCGGATCGGTCTTGTTGTCGGCGCGGCGCTGTTGCTCACCGGCTGTATCGATATATTTCAGTACGTCGGGCGGGACGAAAGCGGTAATCTGCAGTTGTCCGTATCGGTGACGATTCAGAAAGCGATATTTGAAATGGCCTCCAGTTTTGACGGAAGTGCGCCCCCGGATTACGAGGAAGAGTTTGAGATGTCCGAGGAGGAAATCACCGGCGAGTACCCGGAGTGGCTCGCCGTGACGTACACACCGATAAACACGGAACTGGAGTACGGGTTCCACCTGGAAATGGTTGCGCCCGAAACAGTGCTTACCGAGGCGCTGAAAGCCGATCCCGCCGACGCGGGCCCGTTTCTTCCCCGTCCCGATGGTGACAATACGGTGTTTGTGTTTGACGGGTTTGGCAACAACGGCGGTGAAGCCGACGAAATGGCCGCGGCGTTTTTTGCCAGCGCCAAATACCGGATGCTCATCGACGAAAACTACCGTTCACAGATCGATGGTGCGTGGTTTGAACGCAACGGTGAACGGGCCCCGGTGGACGTGCGCCGCTACGGCGACGTGTGGTATCTGGAGTTTCCCATGTTGTACATCTTCACCGGAGCCGGGGCAGGACGGTTGGTGATCGAGGGCTGACGGTCAGCCGTCCTTCCGCCCGTCGGGATGGCGGGTGCCTTTCACGGCCCCGGGCTCACCGGTGACAAAGTCGTTCTGCATGTACCGCACAACCTCATCGGTTGACAGCACCTTGGCCACCGTGCTGTTGGCGACGGTGAGGGCGGTTTTCTGATTGTCTGTTGCCGTCGCGACCGCATCGCCAACGACCACCACATCGTACCCGCGGGAGTTGCCAGCATAGGCGGTGCTCAGGACGCACTCATCGGTCCACAGCCCGACGATCACGATCGTATCGATACCGTGCTCCTTGAGCTTACCGTCAAGGTACGACGTCCCGTCCTCGTTAAACGTCCAGAACATATCCAGATGCTTGCCGTGATACAGCCAGCCATCATCGACCTCCGCTTCCGTTGGGGCGATTTCCGCCAGCGGTTCCAGGCCGGGCGCGCCGGTGAAGATGTACGCGGCGTTCTCCGGGTTATCCGGTCGCAGACCGCGCGGACCGTACCAGCGGTCCATCGCGTTGGAAATGCCGTCGTCGAATCTGCGGCTCCAGGCGCTCCACGCAACACATACCCCGTCACTTCCGGAACGGGCGTCCCGAAACCCACCGAGTATTTTGACCATATTGGGAAGAATGCCCCCGGCATACGGCCGATACTCCTCCTGACAGTCGTCGAGGAGCAGCGCGATTCTCCGCGGCCGGTCTTTCAAGTCCCAGGAGGCTCGGAACGCCAGCGGCGTTTCGTTCGGTCCGCCCGGCGTCTTGCTGTAATTCGGCATCGGTTGCAGCGCAAGCTCCATATCGCGGTGCTTACACTGCTGTTGCAGCGCCTCTTTCAGTGTTGGAATGTGCTGTTCCCGGTTTTTCATGGTGGTACCTCCTCAGACACAACCTTTCCTGCTGATGGATATATACAAGGCTAGTCCGCACGCGTGGTCCTGTCAAGAAAACGGGCAAGAGGGGGCGAAACGAACTGACGTTCTGCGGAGTTCCCGCCACACCCCACCGCGGCACACCGGATCGGCCGGCGCCGACGACCCCGTATCGGAGGCCCCTCACACGATCGGTATGAGTTTGCCGCCATACTGAATGATCGCGTGAATTCACTATCTGACTCGCGGTGCATCATGATAACTGCAGATGCGCTATAGTGTACCGGTGACTGATCCAGGTGTATTCGTTGTACGCAACCCGGTTGCCGGGAGTCGTGCAGACATTGAAAAACTCTCGCAGTTGCTGGAGCAGCGGCTGGGTGCGTCCGGCCGGCCCTATCACATCCACTCCACCGGCCCGGAGGAAGACCCGGCAGAGGTGGTGCGCGCGGCATGTGAACGGGGGGTCGAGCGGGTTATAGCGGCCGGTGGCGACGGGACTGTTGGTGCGGTGGTCAACGGCATGGTCGGGACGGCGGTACCGCTCGGGATTATCCCGGTTGGTACCGGCAACATTCTGGCCCGCGTCCTCGGAATTCCCCTCGACGCGGCGAAGGCGCTTGAAATCGCCATGACCGGTGTGGGCGATCCAACCGGGAAGAGTGGCGCTCCGGTGCGGGGACGCCGAACGTACCTTGATCTGATGCAGGTTGCCGGGCGGTATTACGTTCTGAACGTCAGTGTTGGCGTCAGCGCGCATTCCATTCGGGATACTTCCCGGTTGGATAAGCGCCGCTTTGGGATGTTTGCCTACGCGCTGCGCGTGGCGGGGCATCTTTTCGGTTTTCAGGAGTACCGGCTGAAGCTTTCAGTGGACGGACAGAAACGGACGGTTCAGGCGACGGAGGTGCTCGTTTCAAATGGCGAAGTTCTGGAACACGTTTCGACGCTGCTTGGTTCGGTGGCGACGTTTCAGGACGGCCGGATTGAAGCGTATGTGGTCCACGGCACCTCGCTGCTTGATTACGCGGTGGTGGCGGTGCGAAAGCTGACCGGCACGGTCCGCGCGGGTCGCCATTACGAGCATACACCGGTCACTTCGAGGATCACTATCACCGCCGGGAAGCACCCTCTGCCGGTCCAGGGAGACGGGGAGGTGATCGGCCATACACCGGTGACGATAGCGGTCATTCCACAAGGGGTGAATGTGATGCTCCCGGCGGTGGATACCTGAGCTCACCCGGTACCTCCAGCCGGCAGTTCGTATTTCAGACCCCGACGCGGCCCTCTTCCTCGGCGGTGAACTCCAGGCGCAGTTCCACCGAATCGGAGACTGCACCAACGTCCGATCCACCGCCTACATAGGGAATGGTGATCTCAAAGTCTTCCCAGCGGATCGTTGTGGCGGCGGTCCCGCTGATTTTTTCATCCGAGTCGAGGGAGAGTTGCATGTCGAAGTCAACACTGGATGTGACGTCGCGAAGGGTCAGGTCACCGGTTACGACGAGTTCCAGCGTATCGCCGGGTTCAAAGGTATCGGGGACGCCGGAAACGTTGGTCGGGTTAAAGGTTGCGAATTCGAACTCGTCGCGCCCGCTTTCCAGGATCTCGGCACGAATCACCGTGTCACGCTCGCCGTCGGTCCAGCCGCGGCTTTCAATGTCCACATCCAGACTGCGCGTCTTTATGTCGCGGACGTTGATTTCAAACTGGCCAACCTGGACGCGGTACTCGTTGTAGTTGATCAGAAACGACCCGTCTATCTGTCTGGTTGTGCCTTCCACCATGTTTTCCCGACCAAAGATCTCCTCCTGAATCAGAAATTGCGCCTGCGATTCGCCGTCGGCGCCGGAGGTGACGCCGTATTGGATGATACCAAGGGCCGGACCATCTTCATTAGTGCCGGCGAAGGAGCGTTCCGCCTGAACTTCCCGGGAGATCTCCCCGTCACCGGCGCGGATTCCCAGATATCCCCGATAACCGACAGCAGCAACGACGGCGACTACGATAATACCAAGTACGACGTACAGTAGTTTCTTCATGATAGGTTAAAAGGTACTACACGGTATCGGCATCGCCAAGCGAGGCGCTTATGCGTGCGGATGATCGGACGCATATATGAGGCCGCCGCACCAATTCGGGCCAGGAGTGTGGTCCACAGTTCCTATTACCTGTTATAGTGCGTTCAAAATCATGGCCGAAAAACGTCGTCACACCCGAGTGGTACATCGAGACGTTGTCCGGTTTGACGCTGCAGGAACCACGATCGAGGGATTTTCGGTTGATCTGAGCCGAACGGGAATTCAGGTAGAAGTAGCTGTTCCCCATTCTTTTGATCATGTCGAAATGATTCGGTTTGCCCTCCCTGACAGGGAGTCTGAACTGGAAATACCCGTCCGTGTCGCCCGCAAAAGCGACCACGCCGACGGAAGCGGACAGTACACGCTGGCTTTCGAGTTTCTTCACAGCGCCGACCGGGAGATACGTCTCGTAGAGAATTACATCCGTGAACTCAGGGAGCGGGACCGCAGCAGCAACAACCGGCGGATGCCCAGAGTTGACTGCTCAGTTCCGGCCGATTGCGGGCCCGGTATCACAGATGCAACGATTCAGAACATTTCCCCGGAAGGGATCCTGGTATCAGCCGACGGCACGATCACGGTAGGGGCGGAGATTGCCGTGGAGTTCTGCCTGCCCGGAGACAACCGGCCGATCCGGGGCCGGTGCCGGGTTGCCTATGTGATATTGGGAGGAGCTGATGGATTTTCCCGGTTTGGCGCGCCGTTTCAAGAGCTGCCAACGGTGTATCGCGCCCGTATTCACAGCTTCATCGAACGGAACGCGGCCACACACTCGCTCCGGTCGGTATGGTCGCGGCTGGAGAGGAATCCCGATCACGGGTACCGGATGGACGGCGATGAGCTGCGCCGGATTCTCCGAACTATCCCGGGGATAATTTTCCACCTCCTGTCGGAACGGGATCTCACCATTTACACCGGTTTCGCAGCAGCGGAAGAGACGGCTGTCTCGATCCGGATTATCCCGGCGGTCTCATCGGAGGTAGCTCCCGGCGACGCGGTATTTGTCAGTTTTTCCGCGCAGGGCAGCAATTACTGCTTTTCGACCCTTGTGGTGGCGCGGGGAGACACCGGAGATACAGACGAGACTGTCCTGACCATCCGTATGCCCCGGCGAATTCACCGTTCCGACAATCGTTCCAATCGACGTACCCCGGTCACTTCGGATGACGATATTTCCCTGTGGATACACGACGCCCCGAACACGGCGGTCCCGGGAAAGGTTCTGGATGTCAGCCGGAGGGGCTTCCTGTGCGAGATCGCCGGTACCGACGCCGAATTGGACGTGTTCCGCGAAGGCGTGTCTGTGGAGTTCCGCGCCGCCGGCCCGACCGTTCTGTTTCCGCAGGGTCGGATCCGTCATATTGCCGAGAAACAGCCGCAGCGGTCTCTACCGAACGATTTGGATCAGCGGGTGATCCACGTTGGAGTAGAAACGGGTGTTCGCCACGGGAGACTGCGCAAGCGGGTTATTACCGCTGCCGAGTGGGAGACGCGGGTACACGGTATTCGTGCCGGCGCTTCGGAAGAAACACCTCTTCATGATGCCCGGCGGATCACGTACCGGAATCGACGGGAACAGGAACTGGTGGCCCTGGAAAACCGCGTCGGCATGGACAACGACAGCGACGGAGCAGAGCCCACGGTGGTTATCATCCCGCCGGCGTTCGGGAAGAAGAAGGAAAGCCCCGCCCCCCTGGCGCTGACGATCTGTGAAACGTTTCGCCGGGCGGGAGCTCCTGTGGTGGTTATCCGGTTTGACGGAATCAACCGTCCCGGCGAAAGCCACAACGACGGCGCAGCGCCGGTGCGCGGATACGAAATGCTCCACTACCGGCCCACCCAGGGAGTCGACGACATCACGGCAACCCTGGACTACCTCTTTGATACCGCCGATTTCAACCCCGGGACGGTTATTCTGATAACCAGCAGTATGTCGTCGGTTGATGCCCGCAAACTTCTGGTCGGGGAAAAACGGATTGGCGGGTGGATAAGTCTCATGGGAGTTCCGGCGGCCCGGACAACGCTGATGAACGTTCTTGCCGGGACCGACATCATCGGGAACTACCGCCTCAATATTCCCAACGG
>JAQIBO010000356.1 GCA_027859055.1 Spirochaeta sp. | reverse complement strand
GAGCGCAACGGCGATCACGATCGCACGGAGGGTGCCGATGTGGGCACGAAACGTGAGAAAACCGATCCCGATAACACCGATGAAGCTCGCCGCAAGGAGTCCGATGAGCGGGATAAGGCCCGTCCACACGACCATCGCCGCGATCATCGTTCCCGACCGCACGTGTCGTGCGCCGGCGTCACCTTCGGCGAGCTTTATCACTGGGCCCCGCCCGATCAGCGTCAACAGCGCCAGAATAGCCGCGAGAACGAACACGACCGCCGCCAGCACGCGGGGAAAGATCCGGCTCAGCGGCCGGAACCCGGTGCTTTCCACGAACCAGAAGGCAGTGACCACCATCAACACCAGTGCCGAGCTCAGGTTGCGTGCGCGTTGGGTCATCGGTGGCCTCCGTCAGGGGTAAACGATTCGGACGGATCGTCGTCAAGGCTGTGGAGCGCCTTGAGCGGACCGCCCTTGCCGGTTTTTTGACGCCGTTGCATCACAAGCGGTGCCGCGATCGAGATGACCGTCAAAGCGACGAGAACGATCGACAGCGGGCGACCGAAAAACACGCCCGTGAGTGATCCTGACGCACGCCCCATGAGAAGCGACTGGGTGAGCCCCTGCTCCGCGATCGGGCCGAGAATGAGTCCGAGGACGATCGGTCCCGGCATGAACCCCGCTTTGCGGAGGGCGTGGGCAACGATACCAACGGCAATCATCGTGTATATATCGGCGATGTTGTTGTAGATCGAGTAGGATCCGACCATCGACAAAAAGATGATCAATGGCGCCATCGTCTGCACGCGGGTGCGTTGCATCAGGCTGGAAACCGCTTTTCCTAGGACGAGGCCCAACGGGAGAATCGCCAGATTCGCAAGAATCAGGGAAAAAAGAAACGCGTAGGTGACCGCGCCGTGGGCGGTGAACAGGTCTGCCCCGGGGCGCATGCCCTGCAGAAGCAACGCCCCGAAGAGGACCGCCGCGGGGGGTGCGCCGGGGACGCCAAGGGTCAGCATCGGGATAAGCGCACCGGAAACCGATGCGTTGTTGGCGGTCTCCGAGGCGGCAACGCCCTCCATCGCACCGGTCCCGAATTTCTCTTTGGAGGAACTTGTCCGGATCGCCTCGTTATAGCTGACCAGTCCCGCAATATTGCCGCCGGCGCCGGGAATGATGCCGATAAACGTTCCGAGCACCGACGAGCGGATCATGAGCCACGGTCTGCGCAGGAGGGCGTGAAAGACGCGGGTCACCATTTTGCGCTGCTTTTTGTACGGCACGACGTTTCCCGAGTGGTGGCTGTCCTCGACCATGCGGAGCACCTCAGGAATGCAGAAGAAGCCGATCAGCGCCGGAATCAAAGAAATTCCGTTCTGTAACGCGACCGTCCCAAAGTTGTAGCGGACGGCTCCCTCAATCGGTGCTATGCCGATCGTCGAAATCAACAGGCCGATACCTCCGCCGATAAGGCCTTTCAATGTGGACCGGGGTGACACCGCAGCGATAATTGTCAGCCCGAACATCGCCAGCCAGAAGTACTCGGGGGGGCCGAAACTGAGGCTCGCCCGCGCCAGCGGCGGCGACAGGAAGATGAGGAATCCCACTCCAACGATCCCGCCAAAGACCGATGAGAGCGTGGCTGTGACGATCGCCCGATACGCTTCGCCTTTTTGCGCCATCGGGAACCCGTCAAACGTCGTGGCGATCGCTGAAGGCGTGCCCGGCGTGTTGATAAGGATCGCCGAGAAGGAGCCTCCGTAGATCGCTCCGGAGTAGATCGCGCCCAGGAGCACGAGGCCGTGAACCGGCGACATGCCGAAGGTGAACGGCACGAGGAGGGCGATCGCCATCGTGGCGGTTAGCCCCGGAAGGGCGCCTACAATGATTCCCGAGGCAACTCCGACGAATACGAGAAGAAGACTGACCGGGTCGAGGACACCGGCCAGCGCCTGCATCAACATCTCGGACATGGCAGTCCTATATTTCGCCGAGTTCGCGCAGGACCGTCACGATCTCCTCTTTTTTCCGGTCCAGGTATTCGGCAAATTCCGCAGCGCCGATCGTATGGACCACAAAGCCGAGTTCTTCCATCTCCCGCCGGAATTCAGGATTGGTACTGACCGCTTCAAACGCCGCTTCCAGGCGGGCGACGATCTCATCCGGCGTATCCGGCGGAGCGGCCACACCACGGTCAATACCAGCGGTCATCTGGTAGCCTTCTTCGATAAAGGTCGGTACGTCCGGGAGTGCTCCAAAACGCTCTTCCGTGCCGATCGCCAGCACTTTCATCTCGTCGAGATGGGCGATAAGGTCGGTTGAGTTCGCCATAAGGACCCGGCTGTGGCCGCCAAGGAAGTTGGCCACTGACGGCGCGGCTCCGGTGGCGGGAATGTAGGTGAAATCGGCTTCGCTGAGATGCGCAAGTTGCAGAAGAGCCAGGTGATGCCCGGTATGCGTGCCGGACCCGCTGACGGTGAGCTCACCCGGGTGTTCACGCGCGTAGTCCACGAGGTCTTCGAGGGTATCAAACGGGCTGTCCGGGGCTACGGCGACGCCGATCGGGGTGGTCTGGAAGAGATAGACCGGTTTGAGCTCGTCGGTTGTGTACCCTGCGTCGTCACGGACGATCGGTTGAATGATGATATGGGGGATGTTGTTGCCGGCGATCGTATACCCGTCGGCATCCGCTTTTGTGAGGTTGGACCACGCCAGCGCGCCCCCTGCTCCCGGTTGGTGGCGCACCACGACGTCAACACCCAATGCGTCCTCGAGGTAGGATTTCTGGTATTGCGCCGTCACGTCGGACTGTCCGCCGGGGTTAAACGGGATGACATAGGAGATCGCCCGGGTGGGAAACTCCGCCGGGTCTTCCGTCGCGCCCGAGGCACTTGCCACGCCGACGACTCCGACGTACAACGCAAGAATCATCATCGCCATTCGCACCGCTCGTTTTTTCGTCTTTTTCATATGTGTCTCCTATGGATGTCTCCCGGCGTGAACTGGTCAGCGTCGGGAGTATATCTGCGGATTTACAACGTACCGCGGACGGTGGCCCTGCAGTGCGCGTACCAGCTCATTCATACCGTCTATCATGTTCTGGGTGTGGCTCTCTTCGGAATACCACGCCACGTGAGGAGTCACGATCGCTGTGGGCAGGTTGAGAATTCGTTCGGTGCCCACCGGCGGTTCCGTCTCAAGGACGTCAATTCCAGCACCCGCAATCGTTCCGTTTTCCAGGGCGTCCTCGAGGGCTGTCTGGTCGATGATCGACCCGCGTGCGGTGTTTACGATAACCGCAGTGGATTTCATCCGTTCCAGCGCGGCGCTGTCAATCATATGCCACGTTTCGTCGGTGAGAGGGCTGTGAATCGTCACGATGTCCGCGGTTTCCAGCATCGGCTCCAGGTCGTAAAAGCGCTCAACTCCGAGCATCGCAAATACGTCGTCATCGACGTAGGGATCGTAGGCGATAACGTGCATACCCAGGGCGGCAGCTTTCCGGGCGCTGTAGCGCCCGATGCGCCCAAGACCGATGATGCCGAATACCTGGGTGCGGTGGGAGTGAATTGTGCGGGCGTGTTTGTAGTCCCAGCCACCGCCGTTTACGTGGCGATGGAGGATATCGATCTTGCGGGAAAGCGCGAGGGCGAGGGTGAGGGCGTGTTCCGCCACTTCTGAACTGCAGTACAACGGACAATTGGAAACGGGGATGCCGTGCCGGGTCGCTTCGGCAACATCCACGGCATCAAATCCGACGGAGAGCGTCATGATGATGCGGCAGGATGGGCACGCCTGGATCATTTCGGCGGTGATCGGTCGCGCAATATCAACGAGGGCGACCGCATCGTGAGCCGCTTCAACGATTTCGGCGTCACTCATTCCCGCGGTCGAAATAACCTCGGCATTCACCTCCGCGAGCCGTTCGTGAAAGTAGTCGAAGTCGGGAAACTTCATAAACAGCCGGTCGCCGATGAAGAGAACCCGTCGCATCTGTTCCTCCGTCCCCGACATCGTGTGCCCCATGTGACAGTGGTACCCGAGACCCGGAAGGTTGGACAAGAGACAGGAATCAGGGCGCCCGTTTTCGGTCTACTCTACGCCGTATGGGGAGATAACCGCCGCTGACTGCAGGGATAAGGTGATTTTTTTACGTAAAACGAGGAGTAAATTGAAATTTTTGACAGGTGAACCGATGAAGAGATCGATTCATTTCTTTGAAAAAATGGGCAGTCCCCACGGACTGCCCGTTCCCATTGTAGTTTCCCGGTTGTAATCCGGTCTGCGGCGTTAGCCGCGTTTGATTTTGATCTGGCGCGGTTTTGCTTCCGCGTTCTTGTGAATCGTCAACGTAAGTACTCCGTTGCGATAGGTCGCATCGATTTTACCGGCATCGGCGTCTTTTGGGAGTGCAAAGCTGCGGTAGAACGAGCGCATCCGCCGTTCCCGGACCATGTAGGAGTCCGCGTCGGCATCTTCTTCCTTGCTCTCTTCATCGCGCGCCGAAATCACCAGCAGATCGTTTTCGACACGCACGTCGATCTGATCGTCGGAGAAGCCCGGAAGATCCGCCTCGACGATGTAGTCGTCTTCGGTTGCGTGGATATCCACCGCCGGCTTGTGATCAGTCCACCCGGGCATCGCATTGAAGACAGACTGAAAGAGTTTGTCAAAATCGTTCACGCTGTTCGTTCGGGTGGCGATTCCGTTGTTGGGTCGTCTCAGGGTCATATAGTTCATAACATACCTCCGTACGTATTGCAGGATTTGTTTTCGGTCGGGGAGGGAAGACCCCGCAGGCGTCGTTCCCGTTTCCTCACCGGTCCCGCTTTTCATTCATATAAAAGCACGAAGCGTGCCAAGTTTAGCCCGGCGATACAATAATCGCATAAGTCTCTTTGGCAAAATGAAATACGAGACGGCAACCGACGAATGCATCGGGAAAATACGTCGACGGTAATACACGATAGTGGTCACTAATGCTACACAGGGTCAAAAAAACCCGCAAACATGTGTCAAAAAGATGCTAATCACCGGGACGGCTTTGTGATACGTGCATCGGGTTGATACACGTGGTATTCTCAACGGCGATGCCGATCATCTTTTACGACCTGGAGACGTTCGGGCTGTCACCGGCTCATGACCGGATCGCCGAATTTGCGGGGATTCTCACCGATGACCGTCTTGAGCTTATGGAGCAGCCGTATGAGCTGCGCTGTCTTCCTCCACCCGATTATATCGCCGATCCTCAGGCGTGTCTGACCACCGGAATCACCCCGCAGGCGGCGTTACAGACGGGCCTCCCGGAGCCGGACTTCGCCCGCCGGTTGCACCGGTGGTTTACTGCCCATCAGCGCACGCTGATTCTCGGGTACAACAACGCCTCCTTTGACGACGAGTTTGTCCGTCACCTGTTCTACCGGACGTTTCTTGATCCCTACGGCTGGCATCACCGCGAGGGAAACCGCCGGATGGATATCTTCGCCGTCATTCCTGGCCTGTTTGATTTTCATCGCGACCTGTTTCGATGGCCGCGGACCGATACGGGACTGCCGGACTTTCGTCTCGAAGCGCTTGCCGAGGCCAACGATGCGCTGGGTGGTACCAGCCATGAAGCACTGGCCGACACGTTTGCGCTGCGTAACTTGACAAAGATGATGCAGGAACGGCTTCCCGAGGTGTGGGACGGGCTGCCGGGGCTGTTGGACAAACGGGCCGTTGTGGGTCGACTGACGGCGGCGTTCCGCGCCGGGCCGGCAGATCCCGCTTCGGCGGTTGTGTTTTCCTCGGCGCGGATTCGGAGCGTCGAACGCTGTTCATCGGTGTACCTTGTGCTTGGCCATGAGACGGGACCGGCCGGGCAATGGTGGCTTTTGAACCTCGATCGGGATCCAGCAACGCTTCTCGCACAGGAACCGGAACAGATTTCACAGGAGTGGTATACCCGGGAGCGGCCGGAAGAGTGGCGATCGCTGCAGCGCATCAACCCGCGGCGCTTTCCGTTTGTGATACCCGCCGGACCCCGCCAGTATGATCTCCTTGAGGGATATGGACTCACGCGCGACATCGTCGAAACGAACCGGATGATCGCGGTCCGCGCTGGTGTGGCGTCGTGGGCGGAGCGATTCCTGCGTGCCCGTGATGCCGTACACGCCGAGGCCGCCGTTGATGATACCGAGCGCCCGCGCGATGTGGATGCACAGCTGTACGATACCCTTCCCTCTGACGAGGATCGGCGTGTACTGGCGGCCGGGGAGACCGCATCCACCGCGGAGATCGCCGCCCTGTTGGCACAGGTGAATCTGGTCGACGAGCGCAACCGCGAACTTGCCCGGCGTTTTGTCGGGCGTTATCTGCCCGAGCGGCTTTCCAGTGATGCCCGGTACGCGTTTCGCGCTGAGGCGGCACAGCGCCTTGATATAGAACGATTCGACGAGGTGTGGCGGAGTTCTTCGACCGCTGTCCGCGACGGAACCGCTCGCTCGGGCCTCCCGGTGAACCGGCAGGTGAACGTTCTGCGGCAATTGCGGGAGCATCGAAACAGTCTCGTGCGGCGGATGGGGCTGGAGGCGCACTACGGGGTGCTGACCGAAGAGCCGGGGCGCTAAATCTCGCTACGGGCGATTCCGATCCGGTGCGGCCGGCCGGCGTTGCGAAAGTCGAACTCATCGGCGGTGTTGTAGTGCCACCGGTAGTCAAAGACGTTGAGTGGATCGTGTATCGGCTCGCGGTTAATTGTCAGGGCGTGAATCCGCGCCCAGCCGCGGCTCTGCAGGCGGTAGATCCGGTTGAGATGGTTTGGTCCCACCTTGGGAAACCGGATATCACTCACAATGAGCAGGTCGACGATATCGTGTCCCCGACGGGCGCGACTCTCCGCCCGATCGATCGCCTCTTCCAGTGCCGGCGAAATGTTGGCGCCGCCGGGACTTGCCGGTGTGAGAATCGACTCAAGGTGCATAACCGGTTCCGGCTCCACGCGATCCGGTTCTTCCGCGTTCACTGCGGCGGCCGTTTCAGTGGTGGCGGGCTCAGAGGTCGGGGAAGACAAAAACGACGCAATGCGCAACGTCTCGTGGACTGCCACAACGTCGACGGGACGGCGCTGATGCAGCGCCTCCCGCACAATGAGGAGCGTTGTCGCCGCGGCAATTTCACCTGCTTCTCCCTGCATGGATCCGCTGGTATCGACGCACACGATAATTGGCCCCAACCGTTGTGGCGCATCCACACGGCGCCATCGGGTCTGCAAGTCGATCCGCTCCGAGTACTCGTATCGGGTCGGTTCAAGGGCAAGGATTGCCCCTTCGGCCTGTTTACGTAAGAAGAGTTCTTCCGTTTCCGGCGATGCCAACAGAGACAGCTCCGATGACAGCGCCAGTTGTGGTGACCCGGTGGTGCCAAGGCGTTCAATATTGCCGTAACCGCTGTCGCGGGCGTCCCGGTGAACCACCGTTACCGTTTCTTCCTGCCACACCTGCCGCTCCGACACCGGTTCGACGCCACGAACCAGGCGTTGCGCCAGCGCCGCAAGGTCCGGCTCCTGCTCTCCGGTTTCAGCGGCGTTCTCGATCGGCTCCCAGTCCACCTCGTTCCACAGCGGATCAAAAATATTCCAGACACCGGGGCGGTGAAATGCGGCGTTCACGCGGCGCGCCGTCGCGACGATCGACGGTACCGTCTCGTTCAAATGATCCGCCAGCGGTGCAGTCACCAGGCGCAGCGCCCGCTCCGTTTGTTGTTCGCGTTGCTGCAATGCGAGACTCTTCGCCGTATCGACCATGCTGAGCCGGATCATCTCGCAGACCCGTTGATCCGGCGTGGCTGCGATCGTTCGCTGACTCCGTTCCCACTGTCGGGCGTGGTCCGGCCACCGCGCCGTGAGTACCGCAACCAAGGCGGCCGGGTCTTCGGGGAGTTCGTCGGTGGCGGAGCGGGCGTCGCTGTCGGTGTTGCTCCACAGTTGGCGGTACAGTTGGGCAAACCAGTCACTTAATGAGCGGGCGATCTGATCTGCGAGATCTTCGTCGATGGCACGCACCGTCTCCGAACGCAACAACCCGTAGAAATGCACCAACCCGCGCGCCAGCGGCCGTGGGAGATCGCGCGCAGAGAACGGGACGGGCCGTCCCGCATCTGTCGGTGCGGAAAGAAATGAAAAGAGTTCGCGATAGAGAATCGCCTCTTCGGTCACGTCAGATCCGCGAGGGTGTCGTCCACATCGGTCCGTATCATCGCGATCTCCGATGCGATTGCGTCCATTCCACGAATCGCGACGTCTACGTAGCTGCGGTGCACGAACAGGTGTTCCGCAGCCTCACCGGTAGAGGCATCGCGATACTGGTAGATTCGGTCTTCCACCGATGCAATCTCCTCCCGGAAGCGTTGCAGTTTTGTCCGGAGCGCCTCCGTCTCCTCGGCGGACAGTTCGCGCCGATCATGATCGGCCTGAACGACCGTCTCATGCTCCAGGTCAAAGGTGACACCGTCGATCTCAAGTGACCGCGGTCCCACGCGACGAATCTGGAAGCGTTCGGAATAGGCGTATTCGTCTTCGTCACCGTAGAAGAAAAGGTCGGTTTCCGTCGATGCATCCTCGTTCAGGTTCTGAAAGTCGCCGATCCAGATAAGCGAAAGATGGTCATCGACGAAGTCGGTGATGCGGTAGTACTCGCCGCGGTAAGAGACCGGTTGCTCCACTCGCCGCTCCCGTTGCGCGGTACCGGCGCCGGTACGGAGAATTTCCCGTAACGACTCACGCAGCGCCTCCGGATCAAAAAGGCCCGATCGAATGTAGCGGCGGATCGCCTCGGCGACGATCGTATCGACTATTTCCCGCTCCTGCTCGCGGGACCAGAGACAGTGGCGTAGAAGCATGCAGTCGATCGCGTCGACTTCGGTCCGGTCATTGAGGAATGCACTGGTCCGCAGGAGGCGCGCGGCCTGTTTCCACCGTCTGTCGCTGACGACGATCGGTTGGACCGTACCGGATTCGGCGTTCATGCTGTTGTGCCGCGCGATCCGTTCGCGTATATCGAATACCAGATCCTCGATTTCCGTGCCGATTGTGACGGTACCGATCACGTCGTACCACTCATCAAGTTCATCGAGGGTGATCTTGTCTTTTGGCGGGACCGGGTCGAGGTATTCGTCGTCACCGCCACCGACCAGGTTGTGAAACGCTTCCTTTGTGGTTATCGGATTGACGGGCAGGCGAAGGAGGAAACGATCCCACAAATTCTCGAGGCCGGTGTCTTCGGGAAGGAGCGTTCGTGACGCGCCGATAACGGACCGAAGCGGAAGATCGAGCTCGTCACTGCCGTTTCGAAAGCGACGCTCGTTGATTGCGGTCAGCAGCGTATTGAGGATCGGTGATGACGCGTTCCAGATCTCGTCGAGAAAGACGATGTGGGCGTCCGGAAGGAACCCTTCGGTCACGCGCTCGAAACGGTCCGCGTCTTTGAGCCGCGCGATGGATACGGGACCAAAGATCTCCTCCGGAGTTGTAAACTTGCCGAGAAGATACTCGAAGGCGCGGGCATCCCGGAACGCCGTGGACATCCGGCGAGCGACCATGCTCTTGGCGACCCCGGGAGGCCCAAAAAGAAACACGTTCTGGCCCGCTATCGCGGCAAGAAGGGTAAGGCGCAGAAGCTCCTCTTTCTCATGAAGTCCGCTCCCCAACTCAGCGACCAAGCGCTGGATACGTTGTGACTGCATATCGATAATCTTTCCCTTTCTCGTCGACCTGTCAAGGCGGGTGGTTATCCGATAGTATCGGTGCGTATGAACGATGATACCGGCGACAGCCATCTCCACTGGACCGAAATTACCAAAACGCACGTTTTTGACGCGCATGTGTTTTCTGTGATTGAAAGCACGCGCCGCGCCCCCGACGGCCGGACGGCGCGGTACTACGTCATGGATACCCCGGACTGGGCGAACGTCGTTGCGATCACCAGAAACGCGCAGGGTGACGAGTGTCTGGTGATGGTCCGGCAGTTTCGCCACGGCAGTATGCAAGTCAGCCTCGAGTTTCCCGGTGGCGTGGTTGAACGTGGCGAAGATCCTGAGGCCGCGGTAGCGCGGGAACTGGAGGAAGAAACCGGATACCGTCCGGGGAGTATGGCGCTGCTTGGAGATATCAATCCCAATCCGGCGCTCATGGGAAACCGGTGCTACACCTACCTGGCGGAAGACTGTACGCCGGTTGGCGGTCAGGACCTGGATCCGAACGAAATAATCGATGTGGAACTGGTGCCGCCGGAGGAGCTCATAACCGGCAAACGGCACGGAGAGTTTGACCACGCGATGATGCATGTGGCGCTGCGGTTTTATGAAGTGCACCGACGAAACGGCGATAAAAAAGCGGGCCCCTCCGACGGAGGAGCCCGCTGAAACAGGCGCCGGCCGGATTCGAACCGGCGAATGAAGGCTTTGCAGGCCTCTCCCTTACCACTTGGGTACGGCGCCGCGTAGGGAGCAAAGATAGATAAAAGAGCCGGGATTGTAAAGGGCTCACCCCGGGCGCCCACCGGCGAGGTCCCGGAATCGTGCCGGTCTGATTTCCTCGCGGTCCATCATGATCCGAAGCGTTCCGTTCAGAATCAGATTTCGTTCAATCGTTCTATCCTGCAGCAGTGCCGTCTCGATTCCTTGCGGTAAATCTTCGACACTATCGCACTCTCCAAGGTGGACCACGAGTTCCGAAACGCCAGTGGGAAGGTGCTGCAAAATATGCCGGATGTTGCGTACCGACGCGCCGCCGTACAGCGAATCGATGAGGTGGTCCGGCGCCTGAACGTTCTGTCGTACCAGAAGCCGTTTTGATTGAAGAAGCCGCAGGTAGGTACCGGGAAGCAACCGTATTGCGCGATACGGGCGGCGCCAGATAAAGCCCAGGATGCTCCGGTTCGCCCGCTGGCGCGTTTTTGCGTACCCGTACCGCCGCGTGTGGGTCTGGCTGATCGCGATCGGTTTGCGAATCGGAAGCGCATATGCCCGGGCAAGGCGGACAAGAAGATCCTGAAACGGCGGATAGATCGCAAGGATGTTGTGGTGGCTGCTCAGGTGATCCGGGGTGATACCGAGCGCCGTGAGGACGTCTATCTGTGCGCGAAGTTCGGTTTCCACGGCGTCCATGCGGATCTGTCCCAACCGGTCCATCAGCGCCGACAGGCCGCGAAACTCTCCGGCGTCAGTCAGAATAGTGGCGAGTGCGGCTGGATCGGTCCGGGGAGGGCCGCTGGTTATATTCAGATGGACGCCGATATCCACCTAAGGAAATTCGGCGAACAGATCGCCTAGGGCGGCGGGGGCTCGTGGGTAGTTTGTCAGCGCGCTGACCGCTGAAACCTGACCGATCCGGATCGCCGAGCGGATCGCATTGTCAATACAATCTGCAGCACCGAAGTCATCTGCGGTTACGATCAGGCGCCGGTCGTGGGGGCGCAGTAAAGAGTCCATTACCTTGTAACGTAGTCATCTGGAACGGCAAGCGGCAATCACGGCAGGGGCGCGGCTGCTCAGCGCCCGCCGTTCAGTGCCCGGCGTTCTGTGCGGCGGTCTCAAACTCCCGGACCATACCCTCGATTCGGTCGACGGCACCACGCCAGAACCCCGGCGATTCGATATCAAATCCGACGCCCGCCGCGACGGCGGCCGCCTGATTGCGTCCCGTTTCCCGCAGCAGCGCGCGGTAGCGGAGGCGGAACTCGCCGGGATTCTCCTCAAATTGACCGTACAGGCCGAGCCCGAAGAGCTCACCAAAGGCGTAGGGAAAGTTGTAGAACGCCAGGTCCGCCCGGTAGTAGTGCCCCTTGACCGCCCACATGTACGGATGGAGTTCCTCGGGGTTCAGGGCGTCGCCATAGGTGGCTTTCTGGGCGGCGAGCATCGCCTCGCACAGTTCCGCCGCCGGTAGTTCCCGGTCCGTCCGCCGCTCCATGACCGTCGACTCGAATTCAAACCGTGAGAGGATGTCAACGATAATCTGCGTCGCGTTCTGCAAGAACTGCTCCAGAATATACAGGCGCCGGGGAACCGTCTCCGTTTCCTCAAGGGTCCGGTAAAACAACAGCGTCTCGTTGAATATGCTGGCGGTCTCCGCGAGGGTCATCGGGTACTGCCGCTGGGACGGGGGAAGGTCAAAGATGAGATGGGAGTGCCAGGCGTGGCCCAGTTCGTGCGCCAGCGTACTGACTCCATCGTAGGACCCGTCAAAATTGGCCAGAATCCGACTTTCCCGGGCGAGGGGAAAATCGATCGAATAGGCGCCGCCCACTTTGGCGGAGCGCGGTTGTGCGTCGATCCAGCGGTGATCCCGGGCGGTGCGAACAAAGGAGCCGAGCTCCTCGTCGAACTCGCCGAGTTTTTCTTCGATGTAGGCCACCGCCGCATCAAAGGTCCAGTGGGGACCGCTGTCGCCGGCCGGTGCAAACAGATCGTAAAACGAGAGGCGCGGAAGCCCGAGATACTTCGCCTTTGCCAGGAGGTAGCGGCGAAAGAGCGGGAGGGCCCGGCGCATCTCCGAGAGCAGGGTTGTCAGGGTCGTGTCGGAAAGCCGATTCTGCCGGGTGGAGCGCTCCAGGGTGGATCGCCACCCCCGCCGCGAGTTCAATGTGGCGGTCGTCCCTTTCACGCCGTTGAGCGCGAACGCCAGCGGCGTTTCAACTCGCTGCCACGACGCCAGTTCCAACTGCCACGCCCGTCTTCTGCGGTCGCGATCGGCGTCATACGCGAGGGCCCGCAGCTCAACCACGCTCTTTGTCTCGCCGGTTTCGGGATTCCACGTCGCCTGCAGGGTGGACGACACCGTTTCGTGGAGCCGCGACCACGCGTCGGCGCCGGATCGCGCAAGATCCGCGGCGAGGCCTTCCTCCGCAGGAGACAACTGCCGTTGCTGAAACAGACGGGTCTCTTCAAGCATGAAGCGATATCCGGAAAGATCTTCGGCCTCTGCAAGGAGCTCTTCAACCGTGCCGGGCAACGCCGCGACGGCGCTGCGAAAGCGCACGGCCATTCCCGACAGTGGAACGGACAGGACCCCGACTGCGCTGAGCGCCTGCTGCGCAGCGGTATTCCCGGTATCTACCGAGTACGAGGCGTAGGCGAAACTCTCGAGGTTTTCGAACAGATCGGTACACCGGTCGTACACCGGGAGCACCTGTCGGAGCCACGCGACCGGATCTTCCGGGGCGCTCTTCTCCAGAATACGCTCCGCCTCCGCGATGGTTTCCTTTAACACGTCAAGATCGGCGGAGAACGCGGCGCTCTCGGGACCGGGGTAAATCTGTTCAAGGGACCATCGCGGAATCGGATTGTTCATGGATGCGTCCTCCGGTCAGACCGTCCAATCCGCGTTGGGGTCGTCCCATTCGGAGATCTCGTCGGTTTCAAAAAACAGCCCGATCTCCCGATCAGCACTCTCCGGCGAGTCCGACGCGTGAATGATGTTCTTTGTTGTGACCGCGGCGTAATCGCCCCGGATCGTCCCCGGCTGCGCCTGCTCAACTTTGGTGGCCCCCGCGAGGAGACGGACGCGGGAGATCGCATCCTCTCCGGCAACAACGAAGGCGACCACCGGTCCGGAGGTGATATACGAGATCAGATCTCCAAAAAACGGCTTGCCGTCGTGCTCGGCATAGTGCGTCTCCGCACGGTCTTGAGGTATCTGCATCATCTTGAGGCCGATGATCTTCAGGCCTTTCCGTTCGATTCGTTGGAGGATCTCTCCGAGGACCCGGCGTTGAAGGACGCCGGGTTTCAACATTACATATGTCTTTTCGTATGCCATGGCGGGCATTATGGCGGGGACGGCGCCCCGTTGCAATCAGTACGCCGGGCATTTGGAGGTTGCATACACGTCGTAGCGCAACACCGTTTCATCGGGGTCGGGCCCTGTCCGGCGGCGGTTACTGGTATCGCGGAAGATCGGAACGTTGTCGTTATCGAAGCCGGAGACGCTCAGAGAATGCGGATAGTACTGGCGTCCGCCGTCCTTTGTGTCGGAGTAGGTCTGAATCCGCGCGGACACCACGTATGAGGTATTCGGATCGTTGGCGATCGCATCGATGACGCGATCGATGTCAACATCCTCCGGCTGAATCGATACATGGGCGACCGCGTTGCCGGTAGCTTCGGCCAGAATCGTTTCAACATCGCGACTTGCAAGCAGGTTGTCGTCAACGTAGTAGGTGTCGGTAAGTGCCCGGTTGAGACGGCCAGGGTCGGTGACAACGTCGTCGGTGATCTGGTTGATCGCGTTGGACACCGTGACCAGGGTGCATCCCGCATCGTGGACCGTGGTATCTGCCGATGAACCGAGGTAATCCTCGCTCCAGCGTTCGTCCTGCTGTTCGTGACCGTGTTTCACACTGACCACGTAGCGGCCGGTGGTGTCCTGAAAGTTGATCGGGTCTCCCGCGGCGAACTGGTACCAGTCCATTCCGTCCAGCGACGGGTCCACCGCGGTGAACGTCCCGGTCTGCGGGGAGACAGCGCGTTCCGGTGCGAACAGCAGATCTACTCCCGGAAGGTGTTCCAGGGTGCTGACGACCGTATCGTAGGGTACCGCGACGGGAAGTCCGTTCTGCGACTGCGACGGGATATCCCGTTCCGGTTGGCTGCCGGTGGCAAGATACAGCAGCATCGCCGGAAACGCGACAAACCGTGGTTGCGGAGGAATAGCCCCGGGGCGATACACTCCGCGGATCGTTCCGCGGATATCCGAAAACGGGACGACGACCTCGTTTCCATCGACGTACAGGAACGGGCGGTCATCGATCCGCACTTCAAGAGCGCGATGGTGCACCGGCGCGGCCGTATCGGCGGTCGTCGCCCGGAGGTAGCGGCCCGACGACGTGGCGTTCAACGGCTTCGTCTCCGACGGCACGGTCTCCCGTTCCCAGTACCGAACGGTCACCGCGTACCCGTTTGCGACAAACCGGTGTTCGGTGCATCCGTACGTTGCCGCGCCGGCGTGGTCGACATAGCGGACCGGGGCCCCGTCGATCCGGCGATCGATCGTCCAGGAACTGTCGCCGTCCCGCAGGTTCCGCGGCCGTTCTGAAACGGGGTGGTAGGCGATTGCGGTATCGGCGATAGCGGTCTGCCGGCCGGCGGCGTCGGCGGTTGTGTCGGCACCGCTGACGATACGCCCGGCGGGGGAGCGCCGTAAGCGGTGCTCGGTCAGTCGGAGGGGCGCCTCCGGTGTACCGCGAAGCCCGGGGATACTGCTCCACTGCGCGGACAATGCTGCGGCAGGCGTGGTCGTAGCGGGCATCTGTGAAACATCGGACACCGCCGAACCGGATGGTACCGACCCGTTGTGTGCGACCGCTTCCAACCGGCCCGCGCCGTCGTAGCGGAACGAGTGGAGCGTTCCGTCCAAGGTCTGTTCGGCGATTATCCGCCCGAAATCATCACGAACATAGATCACCGCGTCGAGAAGCTCTTCAAACCCGCTGCGGCGCCGGTGGGAAAAGGTGATCGTATCGTTGACGCTCTGGTCGACGATGATGTGCCCGTCGTGGACCGTTTCCGTTACCGTGTGGGAGCTCCTCCAGATCGTTCCGGCCGGTGTGGCGACCGTTACTGACAAGGCCTTTTCACCGTTGGACGAGGTGGTGCCGCGCGGGGCTGTTGTGACCGTGTAGTCACCGGTGGCGATGGCGACCTCCGTCCCGTCACCAGAATAGGAGATATCGAACGTCTCAGAAACGGTATTTGACTCGAGCCGGACCGCTCGACCGGCCGCGTCCCGATCGATCCTCGTAATAAGCTGGTTTGTCGTCGCCGCACTGTTTTCAGGTGTTCCGTCGCTCTCCCGCGCCTCACCGGCTCCCGTGGCGCCTGACTTGGGCATCGTTGGAACCGTCTGCTCGTCCCGGTGAAGGCGTCCGTACGGTCCGAACCGGACCGCGTGGACGTATACCGTTTCGCCTTGACTGCGGGCGATGACCGCTCGTTGGTGTGCATCCATCGTAACGGCGACGTCTGAGGCCGGGTCCTCCCACCCGGCGAGATTGCCCGAACGGTCGTATCGGTACGTTCTTGCGGCGCCGTCGGGGGCGCGGCGGCGGAGTATCCGCCCTTCGGCGTCCCATCGAAGCTCAAATTCGGTTGAATCCGGGGTTGTCCGCGAGGTGATCTGCCCATACGGGTCAAGCGTGCTGCTCCAGAGCGCCTCTGCGGATGTTCCGACAGCCTCGCGGAGCTGCGCGGTCAATCCGGTCCAGTGCGGGGTGATCGCGCGATCAGACCCGTTCCAGGCGGTCTGCAACGTACCGTCCGCATTCCGTTGTATCGGGCGGTCGGTATACTGCGTAAAAGGCGTCATCGGATCCATGCCAAACACCCGGGACAGGGGGTCAAAAAAACGTCGTTCAATTGAACCATCGGGTGTGGTAATCTCCAGCGTACCGTCGGACTCATAGGAGAACACTCGTTCCTCCCCGTTCGTGGTGATTTTCACCGGGCGGCCTTCCGGGTCAAATCGGACGCGCGTTTCATCGCCCTCCGGTCCGCGGTGCAGGGTCGAATCCTCATCGTACTGCCAGCGCTCCTCGGATCCATCGGAACTCCGGTGGTAGACGCAGCGTCCGAAACGGTCCCAGCGCCACTCTTCGCGTCCGCCCCGTCGGTCAATGAGTTCCACGGGCAGGGGTCCGTGCCCGTACCGGTACCGCTCTGTCGTCCCGTCGGAAAATGAGCGTGCGGTAATCCGGCCGTAAGGGTCGCGCGTCACGGTGGTGAGGAGCTCGCCGTTGTGCGTATACCGGGTTTCATCGCCGATATAGTCGATCCGGAGATCGCTTCCATCGCCATGGATGACATGCGTCGGTCTCCCCGTCGCATCGTGACGGTAGATCGTCGCATCACCAAACGCATCGACCCGGCGTACCCGCCCACCCGGCAGGTGTTGCTCGATCGTTGAGGATCCGTTG
>JAQIBO010000192.1 GCA_027859055.1 Spirochaeta sp. | reverse complement strand
TCCCGGATCGGTCTCTTTGACCTCCTGGGGTACGACGTCGCCGACTACGAGGAGCTCTTTGAGGAGAAGTTTGAACTCCTGCTCAAGCTTAACGCGGAACCGGTAGTGACGTGGGAGGGGAAGTTCCGTGCGCCCCTGCGGGAGGCGCAGGTTCTGCCGCGCCCCGTTGGTGGAACGCTGCCGATCTGGCGCGCCGTCGGGGGGACGCCGGCCAGCGCGGTCAAGGCGGGTCGTCAGGGCGTACCGATCTACCTTGCCCACCTCGGCGGTCCGGTGAGCTCGTTCCGGCAGATGCTTGACCTCTACCGGGAGACCGCCCGGGACAACGGGCACGATCCCGCAGCGCTTCCCGTTGCGACGGCGGGATTCTTTTACGCCGCGCCGTCCTCCCAGGAGGCGCTCCGCGACCTGTACCCGCACATCAACGAGGGGATGAAGAAGACCAACGGGCGCGGCTTTCCCAAACAGAGTTTCGCCCAGGGCGTTGACCCGCGGAACGTCATGAACATCGGCAGTCCCCAGGAGATCATAGAAAAGATCCTCTACCAGCGGGAGATGTTTGGCCACCAGCGCTACATCGGGCAGATGGACTTTGGGGGTATGCTGTTTGAAAATCTGCGGCGCAACGTGGAGATCATCGGGGAGGAAATTCTTCCGGCGATCAGGAAGTACACCCGGGAGGCCGCGGCATGAAGATCGTTGTGCTGTCCGGCTCTGTAGCGGGAACGAAGACGCGCGCGGTTGCCGGCTACACGGCCGGTCATCTCACCGAGACGTACCCCGATCACGAGATCTCCCTGCTGGACCTGGCGGAGTTCGATATCGACTTCAGCGACGGCCGCAACTATCTCGACTACACCGGTGATACCGGTACCGTTGTCCGGGCGATCATGGCCGCGGAGGTGCTCATCGTCGCATCACCGGTTTACCAGGCCTCAATTCCCGGCGCCCTCAAGAACGTACTGGACCTCCTGCCTGCCGACGGACTCACGGACACAGTGGTCAGCATGATCGTCACCGCCGGGTCGGTCCGGCACAGCACGATTCCGGAGACACACTTCAAGCCGATCTTCGCCTACCTGAAGGCGCACGTCGTGGCAAACTACGTCTTCATCGAGGAGAAAGATATCCATCGCGGAGAGATTATCGACGACGACGTGTATCTGCGAATTGAGCGCCTCGTTGACGACACCCTCACTCTTGCGGAGGTTCACGCGGAGGTGCGGGCGCGAAAGGACGCGGCGTACGGTTTCTGAGCGCCGGGGCCTCCGCTGATGGTGGGGTCTTTCCACTGTACCGGGCGGGCGATAGAGAAGTGGCAGGTTCGCGCCCGCGGGGCGGGCGCATATATACCCACGCATCCACCGCTTGACAACGGCGACCGAGCGCCTACCATGCACCAATGGACCCTGTGTATCTTGATTACAACGCCACCACGCCGATTGACCGGGCGGTACTGGAGGCGATGCGACCCTACCTTGAAAGCCGATTCGGGAACCCCTCCAGTGTGCACGCCTACGGGGCGGCGACGAAGCGGGCGGTGGAAACGGCGCGCGAGGAGGTTGCGGCGCTTGTCAACTGTGAACCGGGGGAGGTTGTGTTTACCAGCGGCGGTACCGAGTCCAACAACTTTGCGATTCGCGGGGCCGCGTGGGCCAGGCGCAACGCGGGGGGGGGCAATCACATTATCACGTCCGCGGTGGAGCACCCGGCGGTCATGGAGGTGTGCCACTATCTTGCCGCTCACGGGTTTGAGGTGACGGTGCTTCCCGTGGATGCCGCAGGGCGGGTTGATCCGGCGGAGCTTGACCGGGCGCTCCGGCCGACGACGGTGCTCATTTCCATTATGCATGCGAATAACGAGGTGGGGACGGTTCAGCCGATACGCGAGGCCGCGGCGATCGCGGCGCGGCGGGATGTGCTGTTTCACACCGATGCGGCGCAGTCGGCGGGGAAGATTTCTGTTGATACCCGGGAGCTGGGGGTGGATCTGCTCAGTATTGCGGGGCACAAGCTCTACGCGCCGAAGGGGGTGGGCGCGCTCTTTGTGCGTCACGGCGTGACCCTGGAGAAGCTGATGTACGGGGCGGATCACGAGCGGAACCTGCGGGCGGGTACGGAGAACGTGCCGTATATCGTCGCCCTTGGTGCGGCGTGTCGGCGTGCGGGGGAGGGGCTCGCGGAAAATGCGTCCCACTACGCGGCGATGCGCGACCGGCTTGAGGGCCGGCTGACCGCGGCGCTGAAGGAGGCGCAGGTCACCGGTGATGAGAACCGGCG
>JAQIBO010000159.1 GCA_027859055.1 Spirochaeta sp. | reverse complement strand
GTGTACGTTTGTAAGGGTGAGCCCTAACCGTTCGGCGATGCGTGACGGCTTTACCGGCTGGTTGGTGCTGATAAACTCGAGGACGTGAAACGCTTTCAGCACGGTCGTGGTCGGTTTGTAGTTTTGAGTATTACTATTTGAACTGTCGTTAGTATATTGCAACACTAATGGAATTGTGGTGCAGGCGATGCGGTTTGTCAAGAAAAAACCGGGTCATCCCGGTGCGCGGCGCATGGGTGCACGCGGCAGCACCACCGGAGCAGGGCCACCAGGGCTGTGGTCGTTCTGATAGTTATGAACGCTGCTTTGAAGAGACGGCGATATTTCCCTGGATCCGTTCCGCCATCCCGGTAAGGCGCGGAAGGAGTTGGTCGATCAATTCAAAGGTGAGGCGGTCCTCCGGACCGGAGAGGCTGATTGCGGACATCGCCAGGCCGTCGGGGCGTCGCACCGGAACCGCCACGCACCGGACTTCCAGCGCCAGTTCCTGCCGATCTATCGCGTATCCGGCGCTGCGAACGCTGTCAGTCTCCCGGCGAAGCTCGTCGATTGAAGTAATCGTGTTGGGTGTGTACTCGTCGAGAGAAAGGCGTTGCAACGTTGCTTCCCGCTCCTCCTCCGGACAGAACGCCAGAAGCACTTTGCCCACGGACGTGCAGTGGAGCGGCTCCGTCTCCCCGACGGAACGGTCAAGCTGCAGGTACGTCGGCGGGGTCGCCTTATCGATATACAGCACCTGGTCGTCATGGTTGACCCCGTGGTTCACCGTCAGGCCCGTGTCGTGGGAGAGCTGGATCAGCTCCCGTCGGGCGGTATCTATCAGATCGTAGCTGTGGGGGACGGAGTTGCCGATCTCAAACAGGTGGAACGTCAGGCGGTACCCGCCGTCGGGCTGTTTGCCCACGTAGTGCAGGATCTCAAGGGTGTAGAGCATCCGGTGAACGGTAGATCGATTCAGCTCCAGGTCTCGGGCCAGGTCGCGGGGGTACACTTTGCCGTGATCGCCGATGTACTCCAGAATCCGTGCCGCAGTGACCACCGTTCCCGCCACCGGTTTGCCTGTTGCGCTGTCTTCACTCATGTATCTACTCCCGTGTGCGTCGTGCCGCGTGATCGGTCCGCCATCGCGAGAACTCCGACTATTCCTGTGGCAACAAAGATACCGGTCCACAGAAACAAGCGCGGCTCGCCAAAGGTGACCGAAAACGTCCCGAACAGAAAAATTCCAACCGCAAATCCACCGTCGATCCAGCTTTCCTGAAGCGATTGAGCGGTCGCCCGGAGGTGCAACGGTATGCTGTCGACAACCCACGAGATCAGCACCGACAACCCCGAATTGAATCCCAGTCCGGTCCCGGCAGCGCTGAGAAGGTACACGACCTGTGGCGCCTCGGCGAGGAAACGCAGCGTGATCAGCCCGAGCGCCATCGCTCCAATGACCGGCACGACCAGCGCAAGTCGTCCCGTCCTGTCGGAAATTCGCCCGAGTACGAAAGCGCCACCGGCTCCGACAAACGCGTACACGATAAAATAGACCGCAGGATTGTCAAAGAAGGGGGCCCCGTAGGCGGTGATAAACGTGTTAACGATTCCGCCGCCGATCGCGATCAGCAGGATCCCGAGATACGCGGCGCGGAGATCGGGGATGCGAAACATGGAAAAGACGTCCCGCCGGGAAATACGTACAACCGAGCCGGCGATCGGCCGTCTGCCGCTTCGCAGCGACAGGACCACGAAAAACGAGAAAAACGCCGCCCCGGCCATCGCGAAAAAGAACGTCCGGAATCCGTAGCGGTTAATGACGCTGTTGCCGAGAAACGGTCCGATCAGCGACGCCAGGGGCATCATCATCCGGTAGGCGCCGATCGCGCTGCCCCGGAACTGAACGGGAGCGAGGTCCGCAACCAGGGAGCTGGCGCTGGCCAGGTAGGATGCCATACCGACCGCCTGGTACACGCGCGCAACGGTCATCCACAGTAGTGAGGGCGCGTAGTAAATCGCCAGATTCGCCGTGGCAAACACAAACGCGCCCAGGGCCAGCACAAACCGACGCCCCCGCATGTCCGCCATCGGGCCAAACACAAACCGCAGAACAACCGACGCGGCGGCAAAGACGGTTGTCTGCATACCCACCGCAAAGGTATCACCGCCGCGTTCCACGATGTACAGAGGAACAAGAGAAAACGAAACAAGCACCTGACCGAGGATAAACAGGGAAGCCAGAAAGATGCGGATCATGTCGGGTTGCAGAATCACGTCGCGAAACGTTACCGGTTCGTCGGTGCCCATAATGCACGTTATCATACGCGGCCTTGCCGGAAGTTTGAAGTGGGCGCCGGCGGGGCGCCGACGGGGCACCTGCCCACCGCGGTCTCCCGCGTATCCGCACTGCTGTGGACAGTAGAAACCGTTTGCGAAATCCCGCGCGGTACCCCATAATCGGTCCATGTCACTCCAACGAAACATTATTCACTTCCCCCGGGATGAGTACGCCCGGCGTGTGCGCAAGACAAAGCAACGTATGGACCACGCCGGTATCGAGGTTCTTCTCGTTGTAGACCCGGCAAATATGAACTACCTGACCGGCTACGACGGGTGGAGCTTTTACGTGCACCAGGGGCTTCTCATATCTCTTGACCGGGACGAACCGGTCTGGTTTGGCCGTCAGCAGGACTCCAACGGTGCGCACATCACCACGTACCTGGCGGAGGAGAGCGTCGTCGGGTACCCCGATGAGTACGTCCAGTCGCGCTATACCCATACGATGGTGTTTGTCGCGGAGATGCTGCGCGCCCGCGGTTGGGAGCGGCGCACCCTCGGCGTTGAGATGGACAACTACTGGTTTTCGGCGCGGATGCTGCTGACCCTGCAGGAACAACTGCCGGGATGCCCCGTCCGGGACGCCACCAATCTGGTCAACTGGGTGAAGACGGTAAAATCACCGGCGGAGATCGCCTTCATTCGCGATGCTGCGGTGATCTGCAAAAACGTTATGGACATCGCAATCGATAACATCGCGGTCGGTGTTCCCGAAAAGGATGTAGCGGGCCTCGTTGCGGGAGCCCAGATCACCGGGACCGACGCATACGGCGGTGATTCCCCGGCCATCTTTCCAATCATGCCGAGCGGCCAGAACACCTCCTCGGCGCATCTCACCTACAACCCGGACCGCTCCTATGAGGCGGGTGATGTGGTCCTTCTTGAGTTGGCCGGGGCCCGGTATCGCTACCATGCCCCGCTGTCGCGGACGGTGTATCTCGGGACACCGCCGGCGGATCTGCAGACCGTGGCTGACGTGGTGGTCCGCGGTTTGAACCGGACGCTTGAAATGATCGCCCCCGGTGTCACTGCAGAGGAGGTTGAGGCGGCGTGGCGCGCGTCTCTCGCCGGTACCGGCGTGGAGAAACCGTCGCGGGTGGGTTACTCGTTCGGCTTGAGCTACGTCCCCGACTGGGGAGAGCACACGGTCAGCCTCCGGCCGGGAGACAAAACGGTGCTGGAACCGGGAATGACGATTCACTTCATGCCGGGGATCTGGCTGGATACGTACGGGTTTGAATGCAGCGAACCGTTTCTCGTCACCGAGACCGGGGCGGAGAAGCTGATCGAGTACCCGCAGAAGCTC
>JAQIBO010000130.1 GCA_027859055.1 Spirochaeta sp. | reverse complement strand
TTGTGCAGGATCAGTCCGTTTGTCATGTCTCGTTGTCCGCCGCGCTGAAACTGCCGTGCAGCCCCGTGCGGCGTGAGCGGAAACCTACCAGATCCCACCCCTCTCCGTCAACTCCTCCGCGAAAAGTTTTCGCCCTTTTGTGCTACACTCGGCGGTGATGGAAACGATAGCAGACAGAGTGGCAATTGTACGGGAATGGATGCGGGCGCAGGGCGTGGCGGCGGTGATTTTTCCGTCGGCGGACCCGCATCTGAGTGAATATCCGCCGGAGCACCACCGGGTGCGCGCATGGATCAGCGGGTTTACCGGGTCCGCCGGCACCGCGGTGGTGACAGCCGATGCGGCGGGCGTCTGGACCGATTCGCGCTATTTTCTTGAGGCCGGAACGGCACTCCGCGGAACGGAGTTCGATATACATCGACTTCATACTCCGGAGGTTACCGATTGGCCCGTATGGGTGACGGAGAACGTCCCGACGGGGTCGGCGATCGCCCTGGATTTCCGGACGATACCGGGAGCGGCGTTTGGGGCGTTGCGGGAGAACGCGCAGAAACACGATGTTGCCGTGCAGGACCTTGGAGACGCGGTTGACGTGTTGTGGCGCGACCGGCCGCCGTTGCCGGCGGAGTCTGTGTGGATCCTGGACGAGGAGATTGCCGGTGAGGGCGCCCGGGAGAAGATTGCGCGGATACGGACGGAGATGGCCGCCGCGGGAGCGCGGTCGCACGTGGTGGGTACGCTGGACGATATTGCGTGGATTCTGAATCTGCGCGGCAGCGATGTGCCGTACAACCCGGTTTTTTTGGCATATCTGGTGCTTTCCGGGGAGAAAGTGACGCTCTTTACCGACGGCGCGCGGCTGGACGAGGCACCGCGCGCATATCTTGAGCGGGTTGGCGTGGGTGTGGCGCCGTATGCTGCGTTTGCCGGCGCACTGGGCGCGCTTGAGGGCCCGGTGCTGATTGACCCGGACCGCAGTAGCGCGGCGATCGCCCACGGGTGTGCCGGCGCGGGGACGCGGGAGGCGATGCAGCCGTCCACGGCGATGAAGGCGCGCAAGAACGAGACGGAGCTGGGGCACCTTCGCGAGACGATGCGCAATGACGGAGGCGCGATGGTGCGTTTTCTGCGCGCCTTTGAACAACAGGTATCCGCGGGGGAGCAGCTTGACGAGATGAGTGCGGCGACGGCACTGCAACAGGCGCGCGCGGAGATCGACGACTACGTCAGTGACAGCTTCAACTACATCTCCGGGTTTAACGGGAACGGGGCGATCGTCCATTACGCTGCGGATACACAGAGTGCCGTGCGTATCGCCGCGCCGGGGGTATATCTGATCGACTCCGGCGGGCAGTACCTGCACGGAACCACCGATATCACCCGGACGCTGGCGGTTGGCACGCCGCCGGGGGCGGCGCGGGAAGACTTCACCCTGGTGCTGAAGGCGCACATCGCCCTGGCGACGCTGCGCTTTCCCCGGGGAACCTCCGGGCGTGATGTGGATCCTGTTGCGCGGGCACCGCTGTGGCGGACGGGTCGTTCCTACGGTCACGGGACGGGGCACGGAGTCGGGTTTTTTCTGAACGTCCACGAGGGGCCGCAACGGATTGCGCCGGCCGCGCCGGACTGGCCGCTGGAGGCCGGTATGATCGTTTCCAACGAGCCGGGGCTGTATCGGACCGGACAGTGGGGGATTCGGGTTGAGAATCTGATGGCGGTGCAGGAGGCGGAGGAGACCGATTTTGGCGCGTTCCTGCGCTTTGAGACGTTGTCGCTGTGTCCGATTGACCTGCGGATGGTGGACGCGACGCTGCTGACGCCGGATGAGATCACGTGGATAAACGCGTATCACGCCCGGGTGCGGACGGAACTGTCAGCGGGGCTCACAGCGGAGGAGCGGAACTGGCTGGAACACGCGACCCGCGCGATCGGGACAGACCCGGTAAGCGGTAAGCGGTAAGCGGTAAGCGCGTTTACTGCGGCAGGATGATCGTGTGGACCCGCACGTCGAGCTCCCGGGCGCGGGTGAAGACCTGTTCCCGGGTGACGCTGCCCCGGGGCCGCGGGGGCGGCGGCGCGTCGCCGACGAGGATGATCATGCGGTCGTCGGCACGCCATTCGAAGCCCTGCACGCTTGCCCACAGCGCCTCGTAGACCGCCTCGGGGATATCGCGGCCGCCGGCAACGCGCACGCGGTTGAGCCGATCCTGGACGTCTTCCCACGTTTCAACGAAATCGTATTTCAGGACGAGGTAGTCCTCAAGGTAATCCCGGTACAACATGAATCCGATGCGGTATTCGGCGTAATCACCGATCTCTTCCTGGAGTAACGCGACGAGGTTGTCCCGCAGCACCGGCATGTCGTCGCGCATGCTCTGGGTGGTATCGAGGGCGAGGACCAGATCCAGGGTCTCGCCGTCGCCGGGCAGCAGTGCGGCGATCTGGTTGAGGGTATCCTCGGGGCCTTCGGAGTAGAGCGTCTCGCCGTCGTTTTCCCGGGAGATATCCTCGAAGCTTTCTACCGTGTCGGGCATGTAGTTGCCGGAGGGCGGACCCTCCATCGGCGCCTGTTGAACTTCGACGACAAAGGGGTTGTCCCGGTACTCGCCGCGGTAGTCGGCGTACTTCCGCGAAAAGGCGCGCACGCTGAGATAGGTCCCGTCAAGCACCATCACCTCGCCGTTGCGCGTTTCGGGGTAGCCGTACTCGAGGATGTACGGGACGAAAATGCGAAACGCCTCGCCGAACTCCTCGTCAGGCTCCGCGGTACTGTCGATGAGAAAGTAGCGCCCGTCCTGCGGCAGAAACGCGCCGTCAAGGATGCGTCGTTCATCCCCGTTGGCGGGGTGGTACTCGGGGGCGCGGTAGGCGAAGGTGGTGACGTTGTGTTCCGGCGCCTCGGTGGATTCGGTGAGCAGGACCGACTCCATGCCGTCCTTTTTGCGAATCCAGAGGTTGTAGCCCCCTTCAATTGACTGGTCGACGCGGAGGTCGTCAGGGGCGATTTCGAGGTACTCCGGTCCGCGGGCTGGGCCGGGTCGGCGGTGCCGGGGGTGTCCTGAGTGAACGCGACCGGTATGGTGACGATGCCCAGAAGGAGGGCCAGGACGAGCGTGGAATGACAACACCGAAGCGGGCGTGGGAGTGGTTTCATAGCGGACACCTCAGTAGAGGTATCGGCAGGAACGGGAGGGTGATTGAGACGGATACCGGTAATCAGTTGTCCATTTCGAGAACCGCGGGGTACTCCGGCGTGCGGTTTCCGGAAAAGGTCAGCTCCCGACCCCGGTCGGCGTCGGCCGCAAGAAAGAAGGTGAACGCGGCGACAAACTCAGCGGCGAAGGCGCACACACCGGTGCCGGTCTCCCCGGAAAGCGGCTCCGCCGGGACGATAAATAACCGATAGCGGTCGGCCCCGGCGGTATCCGGCGGCGGAAGCACCTCAAGGGCGCCGTTGTGACGGACGATATCGATGCGATCACACGCCGGGACGGTCGGTTCCGCGGCATCCACCGGTGGGAGGCCGGTCGTCACGTCCGGTTCGGTAAGATACACGTCTATCGCCCCGACCGGGGTGGCGTACCGGCCGCGGAAGTAGCGGGCGGTATTGGCCGGAAGAACGGGAACGCTTTCGGAGAGACGGACCCGGGTCTGGAGAATTGCAACGCCGGGAGGAAGATCCGCGTCGCCGTCGGCGGCAAACACGGCGCCGTGGGGTTGGAGAAGCGGGGTCAGGAGCGCCACCGCAACCACGACGCTCATCAGGGGGCGCGCGCCGCGCGCTCGGCGCCCCCGGCGCGGCATACCTCCGCGGCGGTTCATCTACCGCACCTACTCCACCGTCACGCTTTTTGCCAGGTTGCGCGGCTGGTCCACGTTGCACCCGCGTTCGAGGGCGCAGTAGTACGCAAACAGCTGTGCCGGGACGCTCATGAGAAGCGGATACATGTATTCGTTGGCGGGGGGCACGTACAGCACGTCGTCGGCGATTTTCGAGATCTCCCGGTCACCCTCGACGGCCAGGGCGATAACGGGACCACCACGCGCCTTCACC
>JAQIBO010000073.1 GCA_027859055.1 Spirochaeta sp. | reverse complement strand
GCCTGGTACCGGAGAAGAAGGGGCGCCGCGGTGCCGTGCAGCGTGACCGGTATACCCAGATTTTGCGCATTCTGAGCCGGGACGACGAGTACCACAAGCTCTTTTTTCAGGTAGTCCGGACGGTGTTTCCCGGAATTACGCGGCGGATTTCGGCGCTGAACCAGCGCTTTGAGCTGTCGCCGCTGCTGTTGCGGGACGCGAAGGGCGCGATCAACGCGCCGGCGTACGTGAAATTAAGTACGCATCTCCTGCACGACGTGGTCAACGCGGGGTTGGGTGTCTCTATCAGCGCAACGTACAACGCCGCCAGCCAGGCGATCCGGCAGGGGGTGGAACGGCTGGTTACGCTCCGGTCGTGGTGATCGGTTGGGCGATTGGCACGGTGATCGTGACCGCATCGGCGGATTGTTCCGGGTCCGGCAGATTGACCGTACCGTCGAACTGGGAGGCGAGTGCCGCGATGATCTCCCGTTGAATCGGCGTGATTGAGGCGGTATGGAGCGGGTGGTTTGAGCGGTCGCGAAGGGTGAACTGTACCGAGTTGTCGATCGTTTCCGCGAAGACGGCGAGTTGCGCGTGCGGGACGTTACAGTGGCTCAACAGTTCCGCCAGCGCGATCGCAAGCGGCACCGCATCGTCAAGACCGATCGTCTCCGGAATAGTGGATGTTGTTATCGAGACCGGCGGGCGCCCCCGTTGCTGCTGGGCAACACTGAGGCCATCGAGGAGGCCGGCGGTGTAGACGTTGAGGCCGGCGCTCCCGGAGCGCAGGTTGTCGAAGGAGTGAGCCACGGCGGAGATACGGTCCATCATAAGGTACAGCGTCTCCCGCGTTTCCGCCTCCACACCGGCACTTGCCTCAATTGATAACAGGCTTTCCATCATTTGCAGGTTGTTGCGCACGCGGTGGTGAATTTCCTGGTTGAGAATCTGTTCGTTGATGACGCTCTGCGCCAGCCGTTCGGCGAGGTACCGAACCGCTACCGCGGAAAACGCGGCGACGCCGAGAAAGCTGGTGGTGACCGAGATCCATCCGTACATTGCGATGTTCCACGGGAGCCTGTCGTTATAGAGGAGGACCGTTGCCACCACGAGTGCGAGGACGGAGACGAGAAACACACCCACCGTTTCCCACCGTTCCAACAGGATCGCCGCCAGGAGGGTAGCCGTGGTGAGCCATACCGCCGTGGCACCCTCGGTGCCAAGCAGAAACAGAAAGGTGAGCGCCATAAGCAGCACGGTGGCCACGGTGATGTGCGCCGCCGCTACGTACCGGCGGCGGGGGAGGCGATACGCCACAACCAAGGCGAGGTACGCACCGATATCAACCACAACCAGGAACAGAGAGTGCCCCTGGATTGACGCGTACACGCCGGCGACCAGCGCCGGGATAGAGACGACGAGGGCGACGCGAAGCAGCGTACGGAGCAGGCGTCGTCGAAACGGCGTCAGTATTTCTGCGACTTTCTGTGGAGACATCTGTACGACCTCCTTTCAGAATACGCCATTTGACCGGCCGGGGCAAACCGGCGGGGCGCACCGCCGGGGTGCACCCCTTAGAACGTGTAGGAGATCGCGGCGGTGAGGCTCCCGGCGGGCGTGGTTTCGCGGTTGGCCGGGGTGGTCGGGGCCGGTGCGGTGCCGCCGGTTGCGCCAGTTGCCCCGGATACGGTTCCCGTGGGGGAACTGCTCTCTCCGGTGGTACCCGCGCCCGACCCCGGAGTGCCCCGGAACGTCAGACCTGAGAAAAAGAGGGACAGCTCAAGTCCCGTTGCCGGCGTCCAGGTGAACCCGACGGTGGAGACGCTCTCAATCTCGTCGGCGTGGCGAAGGGTGGCGTTTTCCACGGGGGTAACCTGACTGCGCAGGAAGAGCGAGAAGAGTGAGCTTGGCGACCAGGTGAACTCCGGGTACACGCTGAAAAGCTCCCCGTTCTGTTGCCAGAGCACCTCCGTCCGGGCGGACCACGGCGCGCCGCCGGGGGTTGTGCCGTTGTGAAGCAGCCCGCCCGAGGTGAAGAGCTCTTTTGACGGCGGGTCGGGGAGGCGCAGGGAGGCCGCGGCGTACCAGTCGACAAGGAGGTGGCCCTGCACGCTCACCGAGGGCTGGTGCACCTCTTCTTTCCCGCGGTAGAGGTACCCCAGTTCCGTCTTGACGTCGGCGAGCTGAAACTGCGTTCGCCCACCGGCGGCGGTGTGCCACGCCGGGGCGCTTCCCGGCACCAGGACGACCGGCTCAACAAAGGCGAACCGTCCCAGCGGCAGGTACCCCGCCACAAGCCACTGCGTTTCATCGCGAAGTGTGTCCGCGGTCAGATCGATTGATTGGGGGGCCACTCCGTTGATGGTGTCTCCGGCGTTGAAGAGGACGCCGTCGCCCCAGCTGAGACGACTTCGGCCGGCGGTCAGGCGCAATCGTACCGATTCAGCGACGGTGGTGCGCCAGCGAATTTCCGCCCGCGGGACGGTCAGCTCGGTTACCGACTCGCCGTCAATTTCGGTGAGAAGCGTCCGGATCTGGAGGCGCCCGCGCACGTCGCTGCTCCCGCGACTCCGCAGGTCCAGCTCGCCGCGTCCGACGCCGGTTGCGATGCTGTGGTCTTCGGTGAAGAAGACGCTGTTGAACGCCTCCGCCGTTACCGTGGGCACCACCTCCGCGTGAATTGGCGCCGGCGCGAGGAGCGCGCCGAGGACGAGGAAGCCGAACGCGAGGGCGCCGGGTCCACGCGGCCGAACGTCTACCACGAGAGCTCCTCAAGGCTGAACCGGTACTCGTCAATCGGCAGACCGATTTCGAGCTCTTCGATCACCACCGTGGTGGAGCTGTTGCGTTTCAGCGCGTCGGAGATCTCCATCCGCATCGGAACGGGGTATCCGTCGATCTCCTCGATATCACCGGCGTGCACCGTCTTGAGCAGGCGGCCACTCAGCGCGTACTGCTCCGACTTGCGCGCCACAAACAGCTGTGCATCCACCCACATCGTCTGGCGCGGATAGGCCACGTTGCGGCGCCGCGCCTCCAGTTCGATTCGGTACGTATCGTGACCGTCGACCTGCTCCCGTCCGCTCAGGGTGACATTGTAGGTGTCCAGCAGCGTCTTTCCGCCGGTCAGATCCTCATACGAAACGTCGGAGCCCAGCATCGACTCCCGGAGCGCCGCCCCCTGCAGCCTGACCAGCTCCGCGGCGTCGGGGTAATACAGATAGATCTCATCGGCGGTCCGCAAGATCTTCTGGCCCCGTTCTGCGGCGCTGGTAAACTCGATCAGCGTCTCGTCATCGCCGCGGCTCCAGGCGATCATCGTACTTTCCCGCTCCCCGAAACGGTCGGAGATCGTCATCGACATCTCTGCCCGGCTTGTCTCGTAGACGCGGTTCTCTTCCAGGCGGCGCACCACCTCCTCCGCGGACAGGGAATCTCCGGAACCGGACTCCTGAGCCGCGACACGTGCGAGACGGGTTCCCGGGACGATGCCGAGACCGACCGCGACGGCGACCCCACACACCAGCGCCAGACGACGCAACTGCATACTTCGCATATAGCTCACTCCTCACGTAATGCGGCGACCGGTTCAATCCGGGTGATACGCCGCGTTGGTATGAAACTGACGGCCCCGCTGACCGCCACGGAAAACAGAAAAACGACAACGGTGGAGCGAACGTTCAGCACCGGATACAGTACCGGTGAGATCTCGAAATCTACCCCTTCCATCGCCGCCGAGAAATCCAACCCTACCTGACCAAGCACAAGGGTCAGTCCGATACCCAGAACCAGGCCGAGGGCCGCACCGATCGCACCGAGAAAGAGCGCCTCGGTAAAGAACATCCGGACCAGCTCCCGCGCCTGCATTCCCATCGCCTCTAATGTGCCGATCTCCTGGCGCCGTTCAAAGATCACCATCATCGTCGTGTTGACGATCACCGTGCCGGCGAGGAGGAAGAAAAAGAGTCCCAGGATTGTATATGCCGTGGAGGCCATCTCGATAAAGCTGTAGGTGGTTTCTATCTCGGAGAAGTGCTGTACTTCCAGGCGAGCGGCGGCCGCGGGGCCCGCGGGGGCCCCGCCCGCGCTATCACCATCGGGCGGCGCGGCCGGTGATAGCGCGGGCGGCCCGCCTCCGGAACGCC
>JAQIBO010000008.1 GCA_027859055.1 Spirochaeta sp. | reverse complement strand
CCGGTACCACCCCCGCTTCCGGTTTGCCCGGTGGATTCACGGGTGTTCTGCCATTCAATCGCCCGGCGGTCCACATCCATCAGTTGCGCCGGTGTCAGCAGTTCCAGCTCCAGGTAGGTGAGTTGTTCCTCCGCCCACTCCGGTTCAATCCGGCGCATCTCCCGGATCTGTTCTATTACCCCGGCGATCTTCCGCTTCTGCGTGTCCGTCAGCGCGAGAGACGGGCTCTCCGTGGTCATTCCGTGGACGTAGCCGAAAAACCGCCCCAGATCGTAGACCACGGCGGTCTCCTCCCGGGCCTGCTGCATCTCCGGGGTGGTCTGCCCAAAGAGGTTGGACGGTGCCAATGCGGCGGTAACTATCATTAGGCCCAGGGCAAGCAGTGCGATCCGAACGGCTCGGTCTCGCCGCATCGTCGAAGCTGTCGTTGCGCGAGCCGTTCTTGTTGCAGTCGCCGCAGGTGCTGTTTCGTATCGATCGTTCATATTCTCTCCTCGTTTCGTGTGTGTATTGTGTCACGGCACGCTCAACGCGCCGCCTATTCGTATCGTAACGCCTCGATCGGATCGAGACGGGAGGCCCGGTAGGCCGGATATCCCCCAAAGAAGAGGCCGATCACGAAGGCAAAGCCAAACGCCATCGCCACGGAGGTTCCGGAAACCTGAGCGGCCATTCCGCCGAATCGTTCCGCTCCCCAGGCGGCGCCAATTCCAATCGCGATTCCCACCAGGCCGCCGAGGAGGGAGATAATCACCGCCTCGGTCATGAACTGGCGCATGATGTCTGCTCCGGTCGCGCCAAGGGCCATGCGCACGCCGATCTCCCGGGTCCGCTCGGTCACCGAGACCAGCATGATATTCATGATTCCGATTCCCCCGACGATCAGGCTGATCGCCGCGATGCTGGCAAGGAGCAGCGTGAACGTTTCGGTGACCCCCTGCATCGTGTCCAGGAGATCCAGCTGGTTTGCCACGTAAAAGTCGGCGGTGTCCATCGTCGGAAGGCGGTGGTTCCGGAGGATCCCGTTCTCGATAGCCGTCTGCAGGTCCCGCATCACTTCAGTGGAGGTCGCCTGGACGTTTACCACCGCGTATGCCTGCTCCCCGGAGATGTAGCGCTGGTACGTCGAGATCGGAATAAAGACGGAGCTGTCGGAGGTGGAGCTGCCTTTTTCCTCCATGATCCCCACGACGCGGTGGTTGATCCCGTTAATCCGGATCCGCTCACCAACGGGGTCGATTCCCTCGGGAAAGAGGTCCCGGTAGATCTGCATACCGATCACCACGTTCGTCTTGCGGGTATCCACGTCAAGTTGGGAGAAAAAGTTCCCGTACAATGGGTGAAAGTTCCTGATTTCCGGGTAATCAACTCCGGTTCCCACCACCGTCGCGACGGTATTTATATTCCCGTACTTGAGCTGCCCCGTCGCAGTCGCCTCGGGGGTGACCGCGGTAACCAGATTCGGCCCGAAGGAGCGGATCGTCTCGATATCCTCATCGGTAAGGGTCGGTTTGATGCTGGTGGTGTTTCGCCGCACGAGGCTCCCGCCCCGCGGTTCTCCCGAGTACACAAGAAGCAGGTTTGACCCGAGAGACTCCAGACTCTGTTCCACCGAGATCTGCGCGCCGTTTCCCAGGGCAACCAGGGCGATCACCGCGGCAACGCCGATCATCACCCCCAAGGCGGTGAGAAGGGAGCGGATCTTGTTGGAGGCGATGCTCCTGAGGCTCATCAGCAGACTTTCCCGAAATGCAAACCACTTCATGGGGTAAACTCCTCGGCCGGGACGTCCTGCAGAATTTGTCCGTCGCGGATCTGCACCACCCGTTTTGCCTGGCGTGCCAGGTCGTTGTCGTGGGTAACCATAATCAGGGTAACCCCTTCATCGTTCAGTTCGTGAAAGAGGTGCATGATCTCCACGCCGGTGCGGCTGTCGAGGGCGCCGGTCGGTTCGTCGGCAAGGATAATCGCCGGCTCCGTCGCCAGCGCCCGGGCGATCGCTACCCGTTGGCGCTGGCCGCCTGAAAGCTGGTTGGGAACGTGGTCCGCCCGGTCGGCGAGCTGTACCCGCTCAAGCATTCTCCCCGCGCGCTCCCGTCGCTCCCGGGCGGGAATACCCGCGTAGATCAGGGGAAGCTCCACGTTCTCCGAGGCGGTCTCTCGCCCCAGCAGGTTAAACGTCTGGAACACCAACCCGATGGACCGGTTTCGCACCCCCGCCAGTTGCGCCCGGTTCATCCGGGAGACGTCGGTACCGTCAAGGCGGTAGCTCCCGGAGGTGGGAGAATCGAGACAGCCGATGATATTCATGAGGGTTGATTTCCCCGATCCGCTGGGACCGATGATCGCGACGAACTCCCCTTCGGTTATCGTCAGAGAGACCCCGTCGATCGCTTTGACCGTTGTCGGTCCCATCTGGTAGTGCCGGGTCACCCCGTCAAGCGCAATGAGTTTTTCTTTCATCCTTACCGGCTCCCTCCGGCCCCCGGCATCGGTATCGGAATGATTGAGGATCCTGTTGACCCGGTGGCGCCCGGGAGGGTGCCTGAGGTGAGGGTGAAGCCGGGGGTTTCCGGAACGACCACCAGCGCCCCCTCCTCAAGCCCATCAAGGATTACGATGTTCCGGCCGTCGTCGGTTCCGGCCACAACGCGCTTTGTCTCCACCGCATCGTTTTCGTAGACGTCGAGGTAGGCGCGTCCCCGGACCGTTGAAACCGCCGGGGAGGGTACGATCAGCCCCGTGTCGTCGCTCACCAGGACGGTGAGATCTGCGCTCAACCCGGGAAGCAGCGGCGCCTGGTCGGCCCGAACGACCGCCGAAACGGTAAAGATCGAGATATTGTTTATCACCTCCGCGGCGGGGCTCACCCGCTCAACCGTGGAGAGTACCGATTCGTCGCCGAGGGAGTCGGCGGTGATCATCACCTCCATACCCGGCTGGACCTTGCCGATATCAAACTCATCCACCTCCGCCCGCAAACGCAGGCGGCTTACATCGGCAAACGTCACGAAGACCGTTCCCGAGGACACCACATCACCGGCGCCGACGTTGGACAAAAGGACGACCCCGCCATAGGGGGCCCGGATCTCCGTTGCGGCGAGATCCCGGGTGGCGGTTTCCACGGCGAGATTACTCTGGGAGACCCTGATCTCTGCGGTGCGCGCCTCGAGGCGGGCGGTGGCCAGCGCCTCCGCGGCGGTATCGCGTTCATTCCGCGTGATCGACCCGGAGGCGAGGAGACTCTCCTTGGCGGCCAGGTCCCGTTCGGCGCGCCCCACGGCAAGACGCGCGCGCTCAAGGTCAACCTCCGCCTGATCCAGGTTCAGTTCGGCCTGTTGTAACGCCGCGCGGTGGGCGCTTCCGTCCAAGCGGACGATCACTCCCTCGGCGGACACCGCTGTTCCCTCGTCGAGCGCCTCGACGACCGTACCCGCCGTGGCGCTGCGGATATCCAGCTGCCGGTACGGTTCAACCACCGCCGGCCCCTCAACGGTGATCGAAATCGACCCCGGGACCGCTTCAACCGCGCCAAGCTGCGTTTCCGGGTCGATCCCGCCGGCCGTGCCGTCGCCGGGCGCACCTGCCGATGCGGTGCCGCTGTCGGCGTCTCCAAATGGCACAAGGTCGGTACCAAATACGATGATTACGGATGCCGCGAGGACTCCGATCGCCCCGATTCCTATCGTTTTCTTGACGTTCATTGCAGTTCACTTCCTATAAGTTGTACAAGGTAGGTCGCCGTTCTGGCGGTGGTCAGTTTTGCGTTTTCCCGGTCGACGATCGCCGCATCGCGCCGGAAAAGGGCGCGTTCGTACTGCGCCTCAGCGGTCAAAAGATCCGCTGATGTCGCGTTCCCGTCACCAGCGCGTTCCCGCACCGTCTCCAGAACCCCGGCGGTAAAGGAAACCGAACGCTCGGCGTCACGGATTATTTCACCGGCAAGTTCGTACTGCTGGTAGCGGGATCGAACCGTCAGGGCAAGTTCCCGTTCGATCGCGACGATATCCACGCTGCTCCGCGTTTGTTGCGTCTGCAGGAGCTCCCGTTCAAGGACACTGGGCCCGGGAGTGCGCAGGGGGAGGGTGATGGAGAGGGAGAGCTCCCACGTGTCGATATCGGTTGAACTTCCCCGAGCGTCGGCGAGATCCCCGATCGTGGTAACGGGAAACCCGTAACTGAGCCCCATCGACGGAGCTTCCGTGTTAAACGAAAGCGACGCGGACTGGTCCCACCCGGAAAACCCCGCGCGCACCGTGGGCGCCCCGATAATACCGTCCACCGCCGCGCTCTCCCGCGCGTACCCGGTCGCGGCATCTTGCGCTGTAACGATCCGCGGGTCGTTCTGTACCGCCCACGCTACCAGTTCCGGCGGCCGGGGAATGTCCGGCACCGCCACGTCCGGCGCATCGAGCGGTTCATCCCGATTCTGTTCCAGCCCGGCGGCGTACACCAGCTCCAGCCACGTAAGGCGTTGCGCAAGCGTGCCCTCCCGGTAGGCGATCTCCGCTTCGACCAGCTCGTCCTGCGCCGCGTTGATATCGTTGAGGGACGCGCTGCCCCGGGAGAAGCGCTCTTCCACCGTCCGGGCCATCTCTTGTGCCGCATCCAGCTCGGCTCCAAGGACGGCGGTCTCCCGCTGGGCAAGCCACGCGGCGCGGTACAGAATCAAAAGATCCGCGTACGTCTCCGCGCGCACGCGCTCTTCCGCTACCAGGGCACGCACCACATCGTCGCGAGCGCCGTCGGCTACCGCGCGGCGGTCCCGGGACAATCCCAGGGGGACGTCGGCGGTGACGGAGGCGCTTACCCGTGTCTGGTCGGAAAACGACTCTCCTTCCGCGGTCTGGAACACCGTTGCCGGGACTATGCCGAACTCCGTCGCTCCGGGGTGCTCCGCGCTCAAAAGGCGCTGCTCCGCTGCAAGATGATCGAGATTCGCGGTTTGAACCGCCGCAGCCTCATCGATCCGGTTGATGATTTCGTCAAACGTGAGCGCCGGGATCGGTGCAATCGCGGGACCGAACAGTCCGCCGGCGGCAAAGGTGAGAACAAAAAGTGCGGTCGCGGCCCAATCGGAGCCGCGGGTTCTTTCTTTCAACATATGAAAAATAATATAC
>JAQIBO010000501.1 GCA_027859055.1 Spirochaeta sp. | reverse complement strand
GTTCCAGGGAGTTGGTGATGATGCGAAAATTGCGGTCGGTAATGCCGCTGAGAATTTTACCCACCAGAAATGTTGTCGTCCCCGGGCCAATCAGAATATCATCCTGATTGCGCACCAGGCCGGTGCAGTACTCGGCGATCCGGATCTTTTCCGCTATCGCATGGCCCATGCTGTGGACGTCGACCGCGCCGGTGTGCTCGGTTTTGTAGATCACTCCGCCACCAACGGTCTGGACCAGGACATCCTGCTTTTCCAGCTCCTTGATATCCCGGCGGATCGTCACCGTCGACACGTCGAAATGGGCAGCGAGACTGTCTATCGTGGTATGTTGCTCCACCCGCACTTTGGCCAGTAATCGGGAGAGCCGTTCCTTTCTGGTGTGCACCATGCCGGGGCGGTTCCTCACCTACGCGTTGAGGTACTCCACGATCCGGGCGATATCATCCTCCACCCCAACGCCGGTCAGGAACGATACGGAGTGAATGACCGGAACATCGCCGGTGCCGGAAACGAACGTCGTTGTGACCACCAGGTCGTGGTCGGCGACCTTTGAGGGGACTTCCGACGCCTTGCACTGGGTGGTCTCAATAGGAATACCCCGCTTCCCGAGCTCTTCTTCTATCTTCCGCGCAACCACGGTAGACGTTGCGATCGCCGTGCCGCACGCCACGAGGATACGTTTTTTTTCTGCCATATAGCACCCTACTCCTTCGCGTTGTAGTGTTGCCGCAATAATGCTGTGATATCCCCCTGGGAGTCCAGACGCAACACCGCTTCCGCCAGGGATTTCATTTCCGTCGCCGTGGATTTCCGGATAACCCGCGTCGCGTCCGCCAGGGACGACGGGCTCATACTAAACCCGGAGACCCCCATCCCCGCAAGGGCCGGTATCGCCAGGGGATCTCCCCCAAGTTCGCCGCATACGCTGACCGGTCGGTCGAACTCGGCGGCGGTACGACACAGATGGGCCAACGCCCGAAACACCGACGGGTCGAAGGGGCGATAGTACGCTTCCACCTCTCCGTTGAGACGGTCCGCCGCCATCAGGTACTGGACCAGGTCATTGGTTCCGACGCTGAAGAAGGAGACGCGCCGCGCCAGGGCGTCGGCGGTCCAGATCGCCGAGGGAATTTCGATCATGACCCCAATGGGAATTACAGCATTGTACCGGTGACCGCGAGCGCGCAGCTGCTCTTTGGCGTCCTCGACAAGCTCCAACGCCGCGTCAAGTTCGTCAACGCCGCCAACCATCGGAAACAGCATTTCGACGGGATAGTCTGCGGCGGCGCGCAGAATGGCGCGTATCTGTGTGAGAAACACGTCGGGGTGTTGCAGGGTAAAACGCAATCCCCGGCTGCCGAGAAACGGATTCGGTTCTATCGGAGCCGGGAGCGCCGGCAGCTGCTTGTCACCGCCAACATCAAGAGTTCGGATCACCACAAAACCGCCGGAAAACGCCGCTGCGGCGTCGCGGTAGGCTGCGTACTGGATCTCCTCATCGGGGAGAACCGGCTGTTTAAAGAACAGAAACTCACTGCGGTACAGACCGATCGAACGCGCCCCGACGGCGCGGGCAGGCTGCAGTTCCTGGGTCGACCCTACATTCACCGACACGGTGAAGCGCTGTCCATCAGTGGTGACCGCATCCTGCCCGCGGAAGGTGTTGATCATCCCCTGTCGCCGGGTAAGGCGCTCTTCCGTTCGGTGTATTACGTCGAGTTGCGAACCGGTCGGATTCACAAACACCCGGGCCGGCTCGTCGGTGGTGGACACCACGGTTAACAGATCCCCCGGGGAGACCGTTGACACCACGTCGGTGACGCGGACAACCGCAGGTACTCCGATGTTCTTGGCGAGGATCGCGGCGTGAGAGGTGGCGCCCCCATGCTCGGTCACGATCCCGACAACGTTGGATGCATCGATCAGGGCGGTGTCGCTGGGAAACAGTTCGGTGGCAACGACGACCGAACCGGCGGGGAGATCGGTAAGGTCCGGATGTTCGATACCAAGCAGGATCCGCTGCATCCGGCTATGGACGTCTTCCACGTCGCTCACGCGGCTCCGGTTGTAAGCGCCGTCGTCAAGCTCCTCAAACAACGCCCGGTAGCCGTCAAAGACGCGGTACAGCGCAGCTTCGGCCCGACATCCCTCGCGGTGAATCGTGCCGATGACCGAATTCCTGAAGTCGTCGTCTTCGGCGATCGTCTGCTGGGAGCGAAAAATCGCAGCAAAGTCGGCGCCAAGAAGACGCCGGGTTTTCTGTTGTAACTGAACGAGTTCTGAAACGGTCTGCGTTACCGCCGCCTGGAAACGGGCGATCTCCGTTGACGGGCTCTGTCCCGGTCCATCCACCCGGGGAAGCGTCGTATCTTTGAGTACAACCGCGTGACCGTGAGCGATGCCCGGAGAGGCGGATACCCCCGGAAGCTCCATGCGCGTTACCGTCCCTCCCCGTCCACCGCGCGGTGAAGGAGGCTGAATATCTCCCGTCGCGACGGTACGCACAGTAAACGGGTTAAAAGTTCGTTGTCCTGGTAGGCGGTAATCAGCGTCTCCAGCAGATCCCCGATCAGGACCGGTTCCCGAAGGGCGAACATGCTGATGAGACGGACGGAAATGCGCGTCTGCGGGCTGCCCATCGCCTGAAAGGTTACCGGGTGCCGCAGGCGTGCAAACAGAATTGCCGAGTCGATAACGTGTTCCGCGTCGGTATGGGGTATCGCGATTTTATGCCCCTGCATCGGCAACGCCGAGGGGTGTTCCCGCTCACGGCGGAGAATTGCCGCAGGAAAATCGGCGGTACACAGGCCCTGCTCCACGAGAAGTGACGCCATCTGTTGCAACGCGTCATCACGGGAGGTCGCGGAAAGGTCAGTCAGGATCAAATCCTCACGGACCATATCGCGGAACTGTACCAACGCCGGACTGTTCATTCTCTCTCCTTGCTCTCCCCGTTCTCCGTCCCACTTCGATACCCGGCCAGGCGAATCCACCGGCGCGGATGCCGCCGAAATTGCCACCAGGCGACGACAAGCGCGATCACCAGCAGCGCATGTCCGAGCCAGTACCGCCCGGACGCCACAACAAACAGACCGGCGAGCCAGTTGCCGCCGTCAACCAGACTGGTGATCAGCGTCGTTCCGTCGGGAAATGTAAAACTGGTTTCCCGGGCAACTTCGCTGAAAAAACCCGCCATCCCGTTCATGACGTACAGGGTCGGAATCATCACAACCGTGGCGGTGATCGTCGCCCGCACCACGTTGCCCCGGACAACCGGAACCATCATCGCCACCAGAAACGGGATCGTGGTCAGATCCGCAAACGGCAACACCCGGTTACCCGGTAGAATGACCGCAAGCACCAGCGTAATCGGAACCATCAGCAGCGAGGTGGCCAGCGTGGTCGGGTGACCTATCGCTACCGCTGAATCCAGCCCGATGTACAACTCCCGGTCCCCGGAACGTCGGCGTAAAAACTCCCGGGCGACCTCCGACAGGGGGATGAGCCCCTCCATCAACAGCGCCACCATGCGCGGCATCAGTACCATGACCGCCGCCATCGACACCGCCACGCGAAGGACCTCCGATATCCACTCGCTCACCCCGCCGTCACCGACATACGCGACCAGCGCGATCGCCCCACCGATGACGAACCCCTGCAGCGCAGGCTCACCGAGGACGCCAAACCGCACCCGAATGGTTTCCGGATCCGCTTCGACGTCGCGTAATCCGGGAATCCGGTCGATCACCCAGTTCACCGCCATAGCCGGAACCACCAAAGGTGCGGAAAACCCGTGCGGAAAGGAGATGCCCGGCATCCCCATCAGCTTCTGGACCGCCGGAGCGGTCCAGTCCGCAAAAAACAGGACGATCGCCGAATAGAGCATCGCCGAAGCGAGGCCCAGCCACAGGCTCCCGGTGATCACCTGAACCAGGGCACCTGCAAAGGCAAAATGCCAGAAGTTCCAGATATCGATGTTCATCGTCCGGGTCACCCCGGTCACGATAAGCACAACGTTGAGCGCTATCCCCGCAGGAATGACCAGCGCCGCTATATCGGACCCGAAGGCGATCGCCGCAGCGGCGGGCCAGCCGACATCGACGATACTGAGATGGAAACCGAACCGCGTGACCAGCGCCTCAATCGCGGGCGAAAGGTTTACAAACAGCAGGTCCAGAATAAGGCCGATACCGACAAATCCGATCCCGACGAGCAGCGCGCTGCGCAACGATCGTCCAACGGATGCGCCGAACACCGTTGCGAGCACGAAAACCACAACCGGAAGGAATACTCCCGCCCCGAGATCCAGCAGAAACTGGACAATTGGTTCAATCGCTGCCATCGGCGGACTCCTTATATGGTACACCCGTTATGAAATCTGTCAACAACTTTTTGACACTGGTTATCATTTTATTGAAATTCATTTTCAATTATCCGAACACCCCGAACAATTTCAACGCTGTAAGCACCACCGCCGCAACGATAACCCACCGAATTGCCCCGGAACCGCGACTGACGGCGAACCGCACGCCGATAAGCGCCCCGGCGACGTTACCGAGGCCGAGCACAAAGCCGTGGAGCCACAGGACCTGGCCGTACAACGCGAAGATCCCCAGGGCAAACAACGAGTAGAGCGCAACAACCAGCACCTTGAGCGCGTTGGTTTTTACCAGGTCGAAGCCGTACAGAACGGAGATGCCGGCGATCAGCAGGAATCCGACCCCGGCCTGAATGAACCCACCGTAGAGTCCGATGACGAAGAATACCGGTATGCCGATCCACGCCGCCGGCCGCTCGTCCGGTCCGAACGCGGTGGGCTTGAAAAAGAGCGTTCCCAGCATGAGGATCAGGACAACACCAAGGACGATATCGAACACCTGCGGATCGATCTCCGCGGCAACCAGGGCGCCGATCACGGAACCGATAAACGCCGGCAGCAGCATAGGAAGAGACTCACGGAAGACGAACACCCCCTTCTGGCGAAAACTGCCTGCCGCTACCGCGGTCTGCATCACCACGGCGACGCGGTTGGTTGCGTTGGCTACCGTTGACGGAAGTCCGGCAAAGAGGAGCGCCGGTATGGTGAGAAGCGAGCCACCTCCGGCGAGGGTGTTGATAAACCCCGCGGCGACGCCGGCACCCAGTAAGAGAGCGAGTTGCAGTACGTTGAGATCACTGAATTCCATAGCGTAAGGGTAGTCTGCCGCAGCCCGCGGTGCAACTCACCCGCTACAGTTCGGTGGTGGCGGCAAGGCGCAGAACAACCCAGGCGTCCAGCGGCTGCCCCGGTACGAGGCGGCACACTCCGAGGTCGGGAAGATTGAACGCCTCCGCCGGTGCGCTGATCGGTTCCACCGCGATCGCCGCGCGGCGCGGCGGGATAAAGAGCTGGATCGCCTGAAACGCTCCGCCCGGCTGTATATGGAGCTGGTGACGACGACCGGCAAGAACGACATCCCGTTCCGCGCCCCGTAACGGGAGACCCACGTCAAGCTCGGCGGTCCCGATCGCCCGGGGGGTGCGAAAGTCGTAGAGGGTACCGGACACCTTGTTTTGCGCGCCGGTGAGGCGCAGGTCGGAGTCCATCTCGAAGTACCGGTCGGCGGGTATGTGCAACACCGCCGAATCAACCGGGGCCCCCGGTGCGGTCCCGGGAACGAAGAAATAGGGATGCCACCCGACGGAAAGCGGCGCATCGGTCTCCCCGCGGTTCACGACGCGCATGCGCACGACGAACTCCCGATCACGCAGGATGTAACGCAGCCTGAGGCGCAATGGCCACGGATATCCATCCTGCGTCGGAATCGTCGTTTCCAGAGTGAGACTCGCCTCCGTATCGCCGTCGGTGTGATCGGTCTCCGCGAGTGCGGTGCGGTAGAGAAACCCGTGGATCGCGTCTCCCATCTCCCGGTCGTTGATCGGAAGCTGATACTCCGTGCCGTCCCAGGTATAGCGTCCACCTTTGATCCGATCGGCAAACGGGAGCAACAGGCGTCCGCGAAACAGCTCCGTTTCGACCGGCGTCGTCGACGGGTCCTCATCACCCCACAGCATCTCCATCGGCCGGTGCGGGAGATCGCCCCGGAAGCGCAGACGGTGTACCGCCCCACCGCAGAACGGGTCGATCAGCGCTGCGGCACCGGAGCGCACCCGCAGCCACCGCAGCCCCCGGTCACTCATCGCCGTCAAAAAGGGAGGCGTACACGGCGGGGTCGTAGGTCTCAAAGCGGTAACTTCGCAGGTATTCCACCGCCCCCGCCCGCCGGACCGAAGCCACCAGTTGCGCGATCTGCGTCTGCGAGGCGAACGCTGCGATCGCATCGAGTTTTTCCTGAAACATCGCGTCGTCCCCGCGAAGACAGATATCAGGGTCGGAGAGAAACGGACGGTAGGCGGCGAGTTCATGTACCCACGGCCGTTCAGCGATCGGCGGTCCCAGCTCCGGCCAGATATCGCCCTGGGCGTGGAAGATACACATCATCGTCTCCTGATGAACCACTTTGTGATCGGGGTGGTAGTCGTTACTGGACAACACGAAGATGCGTGTCGGCCGATACTCCCGGAGTTCCGCAACAACACTGTTCTGGATACCCGTGAACCCCGCCACCACGTGAGGCGGGTCGGCGACGGTATCCGCCGGGATGCGTCCCTGCCAGCTGTGGAGCCGCGTATCGGGATAGTCATACCACCCGAGGTCCTCGACCCCGAGGAGAGTAAAACTGGTGCGCGCCTCCTCGCGGCGCCGCGCCACCACATCCGCCGCCGAGACGTGGGGGGTGTAGCCCATACGCCCGTCGGTGACGATTCGGATCCGGACGGGTATCCCCGTCCGAGCGGCGGCGGCGAGGAGCAACCCGCCGGCCAGGGGCGGGTCATCGTCATGCGGCGAAATGATGAGCCACCGTTCGTCGGCGGTCCAGTCGGGAAAGACCGTAGACAGCTCGCCGTGAACCAGTCGGCCGTCACGCAGGCGCCGGATGTTATGCGGTAAACTCATTGCCTACCTTCCGCGCCCGCGCCGGCTTGTCCAGGTTGATCCCGCCGGCGAGACCGATCTCCACGAGCAGGTTCCACCCCGCCGCCAGTTGCAGGTACGGATTCATCTCCCCCAGATCGGGAATGCGAATCGTCGGAAAGCTCGTTTCCCGCGAGGCGATCGCCACCACCTTCATTCCGACCCCGTCGCGTAACACCGTACGGAACTTCTCCTCTTCCGCGGGAAACGGGTCCACGATAATGACCAGTTGGTCGGGTTGCATAATCTCTTCGATGCCGTGAACCGCGTAAGTTCCTTCAAGATAGTCGGAGCGCTTGCGGGTGATCTCGTTGGTCTTGAGCGTCAGCTCCTCGGCGACGCCGTCGTTTCGTCCGGCAAAATACAACACCGACGCGCCGGTGGCGGCGTCTATGATTTCCTGCGGTATTTCCAGGGTCAGGGCGTGTTCAAACGCGGTGGCCAGCTCCTGCCGGTCGACCGCTGGAGCACCGTTCCGGGAACGGAACAGCTCGTCATACACCAGTGCCTGCTCAACCACCGATTTGGTCGCCGCAACGGCATCCTCGGGACCACAGTCAAGGACAAACGAACTGTCCGACTCCGTCGCGATCGGGGTGCCCGGAAACGCGACGATCCCGGTGGACCCGGCGCCGCGATGGGACCGAAGCAGGCGCACCCCCTCGGCGGTTTTGCCGGAATTCGAGGCCACAAACAGGTGAAACCCGGTGAGACGGTACTCCGCCGCCTGGGTAGCGCCCTCAGTGACAAACTGCTCCTTCCACCCCATGCGCAGCGCCTGGGCGATCAGCCGCTTGGCCGGGAAGAGGCGGCTGGACCCCTCTCCGGAAAGCATAATGCGGTCGGCGGCGACGGGTATCTTCCGCGCCCGATCCGCGTCAAAACGGCGGATCACCGCCGCGGTTTCCACCATCTCGCGGCAGAGCGCGTAGTCGGCATATCTCTGGTCATTGTTCATATTCGATCTCTCCTTTTGTATGGCGTCGTATGCGTATCACCGTGTCACACCCGGCACGGCTGGAACGGCGGGCAGGTCCGCCAGGTCCGTGTAAATCGGGAACTCCCCCACAAGCGGGCGGAGATAGTCCAGAAACGCCGGTTCAACGTAACCGGGCTGTAACAGCTCCGGCGGCATCGGGCGCGCCCGGATCGCAACCTCCGAGAGCGGGGCGGTGCCGTAGGTAACAGCGTAGTGGGTATCGCCGGTTCGCTCAATCGTAATCATCACGCCGCTCTCACCGAGCAGCGCCCGCCGGACCGCCTCGACGCCGCAGGCGCGCGCCTCCGCGGCATCAACCGGTGAGCGCCGGTCCGCGGCGGCCATCGGCATCGACTCGGGGATCTGAAACTCTCCGCGATAGCCCGTCTCGGCGGCGATAAAGCGGTGCAGATTCATCGCGGCGCTGGAACCGCCCATCGCGCCGAACTCAACGTTGTTGAAGCGATCCGCCGTGGACGCGGCGGAAACCGGCGTTCCGTCGGTCCAGGTGGTACCCTCGCCGATCACGATGGAGACCCACCCGTACGCGTCGATCGCCGTTTTCACGTCGGTGAGCACCTGCTCCCGACTGATCGGCTGTTCCGGCACGTAAATGTAATGGGGGCCGTCTTCCTCGCGGGTGCGGCCGATCGCCGCCGACGCCGCCAGCCACCCGGCGTCGCGACCGATCGTCTGGTGAACCACAAAGCGGTCCACCCGTTGCATATCCCGGGCGAGGCGTCCCGCCTGCTGGACCGACAGCGCCACGTACCGCGCGGCGGAGGGGAATCCGGGGGTGTGGTCAACCGCGTACAGATCGTTATCCACCGTCTTGGGAATTCCGATCCCCCGCACCTCGTACCCGTGCTCGTCACAATAGGTGGTGATCCGATGAATCGTGTCCATCGTATCGTTTCCACCGATGTAAAAGAGATAGCGAATGTTGTACGTCTCCAGAAGGCGCCGGACCTTCGGCAGATCTTCATCGCGAAGCTTGTAGCGGCACGACCCCAGCGCCGAACCGGGTGTTTCCGCGAGACGTACCAGCTCGGCATAGGAAAGGCGATCCAGCTCCAGCATCCGTTCCTCCAGGAACCCTTCAATAGCGAACCGCATGCCCAGCACACGGCCCCGGCCGCCGACACCGTCTCCAAAACCGGCGGCCCGCGCCGCTTCAACGACACCGGCAAGACTTGCATTGATGACCGCTGTCGGCCCTCCCGACTGTCCGACGAGGATATTTCCTTCCATTACACACCTCCTTCGATAATGCGTTCAATGTGTTCGCGGTGCGCCAGATATGCGGCACCAAAAAGCGCCGCCCGCGACTGATCCAGGGTTTGAACCGACCGGTCACCGATCGCGGCGTAGGTATACGCCAAATCCTCCGGCGGAATCGTCGGCGGGAGCGCCAGGGCAAGGTAATCGGGATCGATCATCCGGATTGCGGTTCCGCAGGCGGTGTCGAGATCGCCGATCGAATGGGAATGCCCGTCGACAAGCAGCTCACCGGTGCTTCCCGAGCGCCCACGCACCAACCGGTCGCGAACCATGATTCCCGCTCCGGCGGAATACGGCGCTTCAGTCACAACCAGGGCAAGGATCGTCTCGGGAATCTCCGGCAACAGTCGGCGTACATCGAGGGCGACGCAGTTGGCGTCGTTTTCAACCGCGACCGGTATCCCGTCGGACAGGGACAGGCGCCGGCGCAGCACCTCCGGGGCGGTTGGAACGTGCCACGGGAAGTCCACCGAGGGGTGCACCGTTCCGTCGTCGTCAACGACGCTACCCACCGCCAGCCCCACCCCCATCAGGTTGGGCCCGCGACACGTGGCGGCAAGGTCGACGAGCTGATCGATTATCGCAGCGCTGTCGGCGGCGTCCCGGTGGGACAACTCGATGGAGACCGAGTGAACCGTTCCGACGACGCTGCCGCTGAAGTCGACCAGTGCCGCCGAAATTGACCCGGCGTCCCACAGGAGGCCAAGATAGACGCCGCGGCGCGGTTCCAGCCCGATCATGACCGGCGGTTTCCCACCGGCGAGGCCTGACTCACCATGACCGATCGTGCGGACACAGCGGCGGCTGCGCAGATCCCGCACCAGGTTGGAAACCGTTGATGCGCGCAGCTCCGTCTCCCGGACCAGTTCGATCTGGGAAATACCGTCGCGCCGGCGCAACAGATCGAGGATCATGCGGAGATTATCGCGGCGCACCCGCTCCTGGAGCGTCACCATTACGTTGGCCAACGCAGGGTCGATCTGGTTTGTTCATTCATTGCACTAACTTACCGTACCATGGAGGTTGCCGGCGGTCAAGGTTCACGGTTCAGGAACGGTGCTGTATTGCCACGCGCTGCCTCCGGGAGTAGTGTTATCGTACCGATGATACACCGCGAGTCTCTGCACTTCCTGCCTCAGCTCATACGCCTTGCTCTGCCGATCGCGCTGCAGTCACTGATGATGACCGTCCTGAACCTTGTGGACACCGTCATGGTCGGTCAGCTCGGAGAGGTGCAGATCGGCGCGATCGCCCTGGGCAACCAGATCTTTTTTCTCCTGATGCTGTTCCTCTTTGGTGTCGGCAGCGGCGGAGCGGTTTTTGCGTCCCAGTTCTGGGGACGCCGGGACGTTCACGGCGTACGGAAGTCTCTTGCGATGGCGCTGATCGTCGGCATCGCCGGGGCGGGCGTGTTTACCCTGGTAGCGGAGCTGATTCCGCAGACCCTTATTTCGGTATTCACCACCGACGCAGCGGTGATTTCCGAGGGGACCGGCTATCTCCGTATCGTCGCTCTCAGCTACCTCTTTACCGCGGTGAGTATCAGTTACGCCCACGGACTGCGCAGCATCGGCGACACCCGCCTTCCGATGTACGCCACCGCAATTTCAATCGCCCTCAACATTCTGGGTAACTACACGTTGATCTTCGGGAAGTTTGGCTTTCCCGCCCTCGGTGTACAGGGAGCGGCGATCAGTACGGCGATCGCCCGATTCATCGAAGTGATTCTGATCCTCGCGGTGGTGTACCGTCGCAACGGGCCGATTTGGCCCGAATCCATCGGGCGTTTGTGACAAAGTACTTAGAGCGGGCAACGCC
>JAQIBO010000496.1 GCA_027859055.1 Spirochaeta sp. | reverse complement strand
CCTCGTCATCCATACCGTGATGTTCACCGAGAGCATGATTCCCCTGTTTGAGGCCGGGGCGATCACCAACAAAAAAAAGAGTCTATGGCCGGGTAAGTTTGTCTTTACCTTCGCCCTCGGGAGCGCGAACATGTACGCGTGGCTCCACGACAACCCGGCGGTGCTTGAACTCCGCGGGAGCTACGTCAACGATCCCTACGTGATTTCCCGGAACGACAACATGATCAGTATTAACACCGCATTGAGCGTCGACCTGACCGGCCAGGTCTGCAGCGAGTCCCTCGGACCGATGCAGTACTCCGGAACGGGTGGTCAGCTTGATACCCACCGGGGTGCCTCCATGGCCACCGGCGGTCGGGGTATCATTGCGCTCCGCTCCACCGCCAAAAAGGGTGCGATCTCGACAATTACCGGCATGCTCGCCCAGGGTAGCGCGGTGACCGTGCCGCGACAGGATATCGACTGGGTCGTTACGGAGTACGGGGCGGTGCACCTCCTTGGGCGCACCGTGGCTGAACGCGCTAAAGCGCTTATTTCGGTTGCCCACCCGGATCACCGCGCCGCGCTCACCGGTGAGGCGGAAAAACTTGGCTATCTGTAGAGAGGAAGCGATATGAAAGAGGTATACATCTGTGCAGCCCGACGGACCGCGATCGGCACCTTTGGCGGAAGTTTTACGGACACCCCCGCCACTGAACTTGGTGCAATCGCCGTGAAAGCAGCGCTGGCGCAGGCGGGCCTTGACCCGGAGGCGGTGGACGAGCTCATTCTCGGCATCATTCTCAGCGCCGGGGTCGGTATGGGCCCGGCACGGCAAGTCTCCATCGGTGCCGGCATCCCCGCAGACAAACCGGCCTACGCCACCAATATGCTCTGCGGCAGCGGCATGAAGGCGATTATGCAAGGGGTGGACCGGATCCGCCTTGGCCGGTCGGAGGTGGTGGTTGCCGCGGGGACGGAAAACATGTCCCAGGCCCCGTACCTTGCGCCCTACAAGATGCGCTTTGGTGCCAGGATGGGTTCCCTGGAGCTTACCGACCACATGATTCGCGACGGCCTTACCGACGTGTTTCACAACTACCACATGGGTGTGACCGCCGAGAACATCGCGCAAAAGCACGCTATCAGCCGGGAAGCTCAGGACACGTTAGCCGCGGAGAGCCAGCACAAGGCGGGAGCCGCTATCGAGGCGGGCCGCTTTGCTGAGGAGATCGCCCCGGTGACGGTCAGGCAGCGAAAAACGGAGGTCGAAATTGTCACCGACGAGCATCCACGACCGGAGGCCACTGCGGCAGGTCTCGCCAGGCTGCGTCCCGCCTTTGCAAAAGAGGGCACCGTGACCGCCGGCAACGCCTCGGGCATTAACGACGGTGCCTCGGCGGTGGTTCTCGCCTCACAGGAGGCGGTAACGCGCCACGGACTTACCCCGCTTGCCCGGATCGTCGCGGATGGTCAGGCCGGGGTTGACCCGGCCTACATGGGGCTTGGCCCGGTGCCGGCGATACGGGGCGCCCTTGCGGACGCCGGCATGAAACTTTCACACATGGAGCTCATCGAGCTCAACGAGGCGTTTGCCGCCCAGTCCCTGGGGGTGATCACCGAACTTGCCGAGGAGCACGACCTTGACGAGACGGTGATCATGGAGCGGTGCAACGTCAACGGCGGTGCGATCGCCCTGGGCCACCCGGTTGGTGCTTCCGGTAACCGCATCACCGTCACGCTGCTTCACGAGATGATCCGGCGGGGCGCCCGGTACGGCCTCGCCTCCCTCTGTATCGGCGGCGGCATGGGAACCGCCCTCGTGATTGAGCGGCTCTGAGAACGCCGATGGCCACTGCGACGGTAGAGCGAATCCGGGAAGCGGCGCTTGAGCTTTTCTCCAGTTACTGGTTTGAGAGCGTCTCGGTGGCGCAGATCTGCCGCCGCGCTGGGGTTTCAAACGGCGTTTACTACCGGTATTACCGCAACAAAGATGAGCTCTTTGAGTACCTCCTGGACGATTTCCTCAAGCGTTTTGGCGCGGACCTGGATGGCGTTGGTGGGGCGGATCGTTCTGAGCGGCTTTCGAGCTTTGTCGCCACCGTGTCCGGCGCCGCCCGCCGTTACGCCGGACAGGTCACCATGTTTCGCGAGGGACAATACCGCCGTCCGGTGTACGAACAGCAGCTGCGCGAGCTCTACGTCGCGGCGCTGCAGCGGGTGCTGGGCCGAAGTGTGACCGAGGCGGAGTACCTCTTTGTCCTTTCGGGGCTGCGGTTCATCGCCACCCGCTCTCTGTACCACGACCTTGCGATGGATGACGAGCTGCTTCAGCGGATTCTTGAGCGAGGCGTCTTTCCCGAGGCGCGAAAGGTGCCCCTCGTGGAAGCGCCGCCGCCGGCGGAGCACGAACGGGCCGGGGACAGCGGGGAGGCGCTCGTTGCGGCGGGGCTCCGCCTCCTTGGGAAACAGGACTTCTTCAGCGTGCAGGTGAGCGATATAGCGCGGGAGGCGGGCTTTTCGGTGGGCACCTTCTACAAACGTTTTGAGAGCAAAGAGCGCTTTCTCGCGGAGGTTGTTCGCGTTATCGGCCGTGATACCCGCCATTATCTCACCCTTCACGCCCCCGATCACGGCACCCGTCTCGACCGGGAGCTTCTCGGTATGGGGAACGTCCTCAGCTATTTTGGCCACCATCGGGAGTGCTATGATATTGTGCGGGAGGCGGAGTTTGTCGTACCCGAGGCGGTGAAAGCGTATTACGACGCCTTTGAGCGCGGCTATACCGGCACCCTTACCGGTTACCCTGAACAGCAGCGGCCGCTGGTGGCCAACTTCCTGATGGGACTCTACCACTACCTCGGTATTGAGGTGCTCTTCAGCTCGCGAGTGCAGGATCCGCACCGGTTAATAGAGGAGCTCGGCGAGCTTCTGGCGCACGGCACAGGAGACACGTGATGATA
>JAQIBO010000471.1 GCA_027859055.1 Spirochaeta sp. | reverse complement strand
TTCCATGAGGGTTTCCGTAGGCGCCCGCCGCCGAGGAAGCGTCCCGCCCCCCGTCGGAGGATCCATGGCACATCAGGGGAACGGGCATAAATCGCAGCGCCCGGAATGGCAGCGAGTTTCCCACCGTACTGCGCTGCTACCTGATGGAACCGCCGAACCCGCCGCGGATCAAAAGAAGAGACGATGACGCGATCTGCAATATCGTGTTGCTGAATACACGTTGCGAGGGATTCCGCGATCAATTCAGAAATCTCCGCGTAGGTCTTTATCTCGATATCGATATACATATCCGAGCCCAACGTCTCAATCACATCGGAAAGGAGCGGAACTCCCCGGGCGGCGAGGCCGCGGCGGGCATCGGCAAGGTCGGCAGTGGCAAGATCGGCGCTGGAACTGGTTGCGATCTGCTCCGGTGATCCGCCCAGGCGCTGGAGGTCGCGATCGTGAAAAACCACGATGCGGTGATCTGCGGAAAGCTGAATGTCCAGTTCCACCGCGGGAACACCGTCGGTTCGGGCGCGTGAGAAAGCGGGTATCGTATTCTCGAGTGCAACAGCGGCACAGCCTCGGTGCCCGAATACCAGGGGATTACCGGTGTGGCGCGCCTGATCAAGGGCCGTTGCGATGTCAATATCCACCATGCTTGCCATTGTACCAGATGCGCGATACGTTCTGCATCCTATGGAACACGATCTGATTGCGGCTCTGGCAACGCCGTTCGCAAGCGGGGCCCTTGCCGTTATCCGGACGAGTGGCGATCGCTGTATCGAGTCTCTTGCCCTGCTGACCGACCGGCCGGATGCGATCGCGGCGATACCGGGTGGGCGAATCAAACGGGCAACCGTCATCGATCCCGATAGCGGCCTGGCCGTTGATGAGGTGGTAATTGCCGTGTTTCGGGGCCCCCACAGTTATACCGGTGAGGACGTCGCCGAGATCTCCTGCCATGGGAGCGTTCCCGGGATTCGCCGAATTCTTGATATCCTGTTTCGCAACGGATTCCGGCCGGCCGATCCCGGAGAGTTCACGCAACGCGCGTTTCTTGCAGGAAAGATCGATCTTACCCGGGCCGAGGCGGTCCAGGAAATTGTCAGTTCGCAGACCGCTGTGGGCCACGAAATGGCGCTTCGGCGGCTTGGCGGCAGCATCGAAGCGACGGTGCGCGGGATTACGGACGATCTTGTCCAGATTATGGCACGTGTTGCGATTCAGCTCGACTATCCTGAGGAGGAAACCGGGGAGATACCGATCGATCCAAAGACTGTTGCCGCGGCCCGCGCCCGTCTGAGCGCGTTGGCAGGCAGTTATCGGACCGGGCGACTCTACCAGGAAGGAGTCAGTGTCGCCATCGCCGGGCAGACCAACGCGGGAAAGTCGTCGCTCTTCAACGCGTTTCTCAAAGAGGACCGCGCGATCGTCAGCGATATTCACGGTACAACGCGGGACTATATCAGCAGCCGCGTCGACTTTCGGGGTATTCCGGTCGAGATTTACGATACCGCCGGTTTACGGGAGACCTCCGAAACGATTGAAGAAGAAGGTATCCGTCGGACGCGAACCGTCGTTCGCGGCACAGACGTGGTGGTGTATCTCGTCGACGGAACGACAGGGATGACCGCTGAGGACGACCAGATCCTTGCGGAGCTCGGATGGGACGGCGATGGACCGACTTCCACCGCATCTCGACTGATTCCGGTCTGGAACAAGATCGACGTGCCTGGCTGCAAAGAACCACCGCCGGTCTCCGGGGGCTCCCCGTTCAGCCGGGTCAGTGCGACGACGATGGAAGGGGTCGATGCGCTGGTGGAGCGGATCGTTGCCGAGATCGGCCCCGTACAACCTGAGCGATCCGGTGCGCCGGTGATCGACTCGTTGCGGCAGAAGAACCTTCTCGAACGGGCGGTCGTCGCGCTCGACGATGTCGCCACGGGGCTGGCCGCGGGTATGCCGGTGGATGCGATCAGCGTTGATCTGCAGGAAGCGCTCCACGCGCTCGGAGAAATTATCGGAGAGGTGACCTCCGAAGATGTTCTCGACGCCGTATTCAGCGGGTTTTGCGTCGGCAAGTAGCGTGTCAGGTGCATCGGCGTCGCGACGTCAGCCCGAGTTCTACGTCCGCAGGAAGGCAAGGACGTGGCGAACATACATCATCGCCTCGACGAACCGCTGGTTCCGGCGAGGATCACCGGGCGAAAAGAACAGATGGCTGGGACACTCGCAATCACTGGACCCGAACCCCGTTACCGGCAGGGACAGAAATTCGGTGAACAACGTCGCGATTGTGCATTCAAGTTCGTTCCGTGAGTGGACCCGGTAGACCGTGGCCCAATCCGCAGCGTCGCGCAGATAATCGATATGCCAGTGATGCCGTTTTCGTTTTTGCAGATGCCGTCCGGTCCGTGAGCGCATGACACCCCGCGCGGATCCCACGTACAGATAGTGCCCCGGCGAAAACGAGTGCTCCCCAAGAGCGCCTATTGCGAAGGTGCGTGGACGGTCAAGACGAAGGTGAACCACATAAGCGCCTGTATCCTCATCGACGGCACCAACCGGATGCCAGTCAACCGGTATTGCAGTACTTGTGAGATCGTTGTTTCCGTCCTCCGTTGTTTCGACGGAAGCAACTCGAATCTGTACCCCCCGGCCGGCCGCATCGCGAAGCGCAACCGCGAAATCCGGGTCCGTATGGACGTCGGGGCTGAAGCGGTCTGGAGGCGGGCCATGAACGACGAACAAAACGACACGATCGTACGCCGCCATCGCGGCCAGTTCGGACACGTGTTTGCGCGCACGCGCCGATGCGGCATCGGGAAACATTGCAACACCATGCGCCACGAGGGTGCAGCTTTTCACTTCCACAAACGCCCGGGTTCGTGGAGTCGTTACCAGAAAATCGAACCGACTGGTATTGTCCTGTTTATCGGTGAATATGTGAGAAGCCCGTGTCGATTGATCCGTGGGACGCGATAGATTCGGCGGACTGACTTCTGCGCGTAGTTCGACCATATCCGGATACAACTCCGGCAGAATAAGTTCCCGGGCGATCCGGTTTGCGCTTGCCGAAACGACGGGAATGATTGCTCCGTCCCTCCTGCGACGCACCGCCACCACGGACCATTCCGTTTTTCGGCCTTTTCCATCGGTTACAACCGCGGTAGCCGCGGGGACGGAGGTAGCGGCGGGGACGGAGGCGCGTTGAAGCAACAGCTCGGTTCCCGGGTACAGAAGCTCCCACATGCGCCCCGGATTTGCCACATGGGCACGAACTACGGTGCCATTCGATAGCTGCGCGACGACGATGAAACGGTTGGGACGGTCCACGAAAACGCCAACTGCGTCAGTGCGAAACAGTTTCATAGATCTATCCCGCGGCGTTCCACATATCTGGAGCCCGACGGAGTCGCAATACTTTCCATGACGGCAATACGTTCAGCGCGATCGCCGCCGATGTGAGCCTGGCGGTCTGCCGGTTGTTGCGGGCCTTCTTGTGCACCGTTGCGCGTAGCTGACCGACCAGCACGTAAACCGGTAAGATCCTCCTCCATACCGGTTTGCATCTCTTTCAGTGTTACAGAGAGAGAGTGGCGTTGTTCTCGGGATATGTGGCGATGCGGATAGGCTATCGTGATGTGTGGGACGAACGCGCTTGTGGCTTTTTCGGTGAGGTTTACACAATTGCTCGCTGCAATCTCCTTGCGGAGGGTCATGGCCAGCTCCGGAATGAGGCCGGAGGGATCATGGGCACCAATCCAAACCACCCGCGGATTACGCGTTGTGGGAAACGCGCCAGGATTGGTGAGTACGATTCTCGGTCCGCCCGGCGCCCCTCCAACCTCACCGCCATCCTCTATGCCTCCGTCCCCAGCGGTACCCGTAAAGCCGCCTCCGTCCCCAGCGATAACCCGGCCAACGGCACGTTCGAACGCCCCCGTCACCACATCCATCGCCTCGACATCAACCGTTCCGAGAAACAGGAGCGTCATATGAAGTTTTTCAGCTGCCACAAGTCGTACGGATGATGCCGTACCCAGTCGCTGGATGAGGTCCTGTTGGATTTGGCAGACGCGACCGGCTACTGGCTTTGGAAGACGAATGGCGATAAAGAGTTTCTTTTCAGAAGCGGACATATCTGACCTGCTATAATATCAGGAGGGTCCGGTTAGGTGCTATCCTCGCTCACAACGAATACGAGCGCGACAAAACCTCTGTGTTTTGATAACCTATCCCGTATGGATTATGACGCGATCGTTGTGGGCGGCGGACACGCAGGAATCGAAGCGGCAAGTGCAGTCGCTCGCATGGGCTTCCGCGCACTACTGATAACGCAAAACCTCGACACGATTGGAAAGCTCAGCTGCAACCCCGCCGTTGGCGGCCTCGCCAAAGGCAACATGGTCCGGGAGATCGATGCGCTTGGCGGACAGATGGGAAAGATCATCGACGAAACGATGATTCAATTTCGTGTACTCAACCGGAGTCGCGGTCCCGCCGTTCAGGCCCCTCGCGCACAGGCGGATAAACTGGCGTACCAGATCAAGGCCAAACAAGTCCTCGAGGGCCAGCCAAATGTGACCCTGTTTCAGGACACAGTAACCGGGTTCCTGTACCGTAATAACGGTGGACCCGCTGATATCCAGGATGCGGTCGGGAACGTCACCGAGAGTATTTACAGCGAATCGCCGGCTGCGGCCGCTGCGATCGCCGGAGTGGTTACCGAGCGGGGCAAACGACTCACTGCCCGAACAGTCGTGGTCACGACGGGAACCTTTCTGAACGGCCGCATCTTCATCGGTGATTACAACGCTGAGAACGGGCGTATCGCCGAGCCTGCCGCAAAAGGGTTGGAGAAGCCATTACAGGAACTTGGCTTCCGCATGGGGCGTATGAAAACCGGCACGCCTGCCCGGGTCATGCGGCGCTCTATCGATTTCAGCAAACTGGAGCCGCAATTCGGTGATGACGAGATCGTTCCGTTCTCCTACAGCAACGCAACGGTGGACCGGCAGCAAGTCCAGTGCTACATCGCCTTCACTACCGACGAGACCCACGCGATTATCCAGGCGAACATGAATCGTTCACCCTTGTATTCCGGCCTGATCGTCGGGTCGGGGCCGCGCTACTGTCCGTCTATCGAAGACAAAGTCGTCAAATTCCCGGATCGCACGCGGCACCAGATATTCATCGAGCCGGAAGGCCTTTCGACCGACGAGATGTACCTCAACGGAATAAGCAGCTCCCTTCCCGAGGACGTGCAGGAACAGTTTATCCACTCGATCCCCGGCCTCGAACGGGCGGAGATAGTCCGTCCCGGCTATGCGGTCGAGTACGATCACATTGATCCGACGCAATTGTATCCAACTCTGGAAGCGAAAATGCTGAGAGGTCTGTATATCGCCGGACAAACCAATGGAACCTCCGGCTACGAGGAAGCGGCAGGTCAGGGACTGATCGCGGGGATTAACGCTGCGCTGGCGATGCGCGGGGGCGAGCCGTTCATCCTCAGCCGGTCCGAGGCGTATATCGGCGTTCTTATTGACGATCTCGTCACGCTCGGAACCAAAGAGCCCTACCGCATGTTCACCTCCCGGGCCGAACACCGCATGAACCTGCGCCACGACAGTTCGGATATGCGGCTCTTTCAACGCGCCTGGGAAATCGGGATGCACGCCCCTGCGGAATGGGAACAGTTTCAGTACAAGCGCGCAGCGATTGACGAGCTCAAACGTCGTCTTCGCACCCGGCATCTGTCGGAAAACGAACTTGAACGTGGGGACAGTGGGGACGGAGCAACAGGGACGTCACCGGATCTCCTCCGTCCCTTCGTCGGTAAGAGCTTTGACCGTATTCTCAAGAGCCCGGAGGTAACGTTTCGCGACCTTACCACGGTGGCGCCTGAACTTCCGATCGATCCCGCCACAGGTGATACATTTCCCGTGGAGTGGCTCCGGCAGGTTGAGCTGGATATCAAATATGAAGGCTACGTTGCGAGAGAAGAAAGGATGGTCCAGCGGTTTCGCAAGATGGAGAAGATGAAAATCCCACCGGATTTCGACTGGGACAACCTGAAAGGGATTTCCAACGAGGCGCGAGAAAAGTTCAAACATGTCCAGCCGCTTTCGGTGGCGCAGGCGTCGCGCATCTCGGGCGTACGCAACTCGGACCTTTCGATCCTTCTCATGACCGTGGGAAAACGTCTTCGTCCCGGGGACGGAGTATCGGTCGCGTAAGCGGCAGAGATTTCTTTCTTTACGGAGTCGTTAATCCATCACGTTGACAGCGAGAATTTCGCCGTAGTACATGCGGTGGTAGTCGTTCTCGTAGAACGTGTCCAACGCGGCGTCTCTCATTTGTTCAGGAGAAATATCGTTCCAGTAGATCGTTCGACACTCAATTGAAAGGATCGCCTGGGTGTATGTCGGGGCGGCAATCTGTGTCGCCGCCGTTGGGGTTAGCGCGCTCTCAGCGACCTTGTCACCGTCTCTCCCGGAGCGTGTTCCCAGCAATTGCAGATCCTCGCGGAACGCCTCAGGAAATGCGGTGAGCGTCCACGTGTCATAGCGCTCCATGAACCCTTTCGTGAAACGGGTGGAACGGACCGGCGTAATCGCCACCGGGCGGCGCCACATAGCCCCTATGAATCCCCACGCCACCGTCATCGCGTTCCAGCTTTCCTGGACGAAGTCTCCGGCACTCAGTAGCATCCAGTCATCCAGAAGCTGCTGGATCGGTCGTAATTCGAGTTCTCGTGGATCGATCTTTTTCATTTGTATCTCCTCCTCGTCTTCTGTCAGGGATCTGCCGGACGGTCAAGCAACTCGGAGAATCGGGACCACCGCACCAAATATGAACGGGCCCCCAGTCGCGTGCAATCCTCCACCCATCATCCCAAACATATCGTTGCCCGCCTATTCTTCGAGAAAGTACTCCAACGTAACGACTGCTCGCACGGTCTTCGTAATCTGAGACGATTCCGGAAGATTTTCAGCTCCATCAGCCGATAGTATCTGAAACACTCCCTGGTTTGCGCGACGAATCGAACCGACCTTGCTTCCGGCATCGGCGGCAAACTGCCGGGCACTGGCGCGCGCCGAGGCTGTTGCTGCAGCTATCATGTCGGGCTTGATTTCATTGAGCCGGGTATATTGATAACTTGGCCCTGGGCGATATCCCTGTCCGCCGAGGACCACGCCCTCAGCGATCAGCGCGCCGATATCCTGTGACGCCGTTTGTACCGCGGCAACGTTGTTCGTGCGTACGAGGAGCGTCTGCTGGATAATAAACCGGCTGTCCACGGGGCCCGAGCGATAGGCCTGGGCAAGCTGGTCGGTGACCGAAAGGTTCTGCACTTCGACTTCTTCCTCCAGGATTCCGTGAACAGAGAGAAATCGAGCAACCGAAGTGGTGTCCTTCTCAATCGTGTCTTGAGCCAGCTGTAGTTCATCATCGGTCGCGACATACGTAATTGGCCAAACCGCCCGATCTGCCGTGACGTTACGTTCAGCGAGACCTTTGACGGTGACGAACCGCTCGTATGACCGTATGTTCCGAATGCCCTCGCCGACAAGATACCCCGCAGTCATGAGGGCGACGGCGATCAGCGCGGCGATCCCGACAATAAGTGAAATCCGAATACCGAACGGTCTCCGTTCATCTCGATCGTTATTACTGTTGGTCATTGCGGCTGAACCTCGCTGCCTTTGAATCCTTATCTGTTTAACCCACTCAGTACCGGATACTATCCCTCTCACCGGAAAAAGTCACGAAATCTCCGGTTGGCATAGATGGGGACGGGGCATAGACGGGGACGCATAGACGGGGACGGAGGCGTCAAGAGGGGATTTCAATCATCTTGCGGTGTCCGGCGATTTCGTTTTCGCTGACTGAGCTGTCGTTTCATACACAGCCGTCGCTCCCGTGCCGAACGGGGTGGCCTTGTGTTGTGTCGTTTTCGCCGGGGAACTCGTGCACTATTGATCAACTCTACCGCCCGCTCGAGGACGATTTCGCGATTCCGCTCGCGGCTTCGAGTACCGTCAGCGTGCAACACAAGTTCATCGCTATTCGTTATACGCGCGGACAAGACGTGACGGACCCGTTCGATTT
>JAQIBO010000462.1 GCA_027859055.1 Spirochaeta sp. | reverse complement strand
GTCGGAATACAATTCTTCAAGAAATACCGGGCTGTACGAGAATCGTCGACAATGAGAAGTTTTTTCACACGCTAAGTGTACCGATTTTGTTCCACGGACGCAATTCTACCTGGTGGGACTTCCTTCCTCACCCTCCCGACCAACCGGCTGAGGCTCCCAGCTCATCAGATCCTGCACGTCCGCCCAGGCGTCCCCCCGCTCAAGCCCCGGTTTCAGCTTCCCGGTGACGGTGACAAAGAACTCGTTCAACACATGCACGCTGGTCCGACCCGTGCCACGCTCCCAAAGCGTTTCCATCCACCGCGCCGCAACCTGCTGCTTGTCACCCTGGGAGGTATCCCGGCTGTACACCAGAACGTTGGTGTCCACAAACACCCTATCGCTCATGAAGCTCATCCCGGGACGGATACCGCCCACCAGTGCTGATATTGGCCCCGCCACGGGAGAGATACGACAGCCGTGCCACCTCCCGACGGTCCACCGCGGCCTTTCGGTCCGCCACCAGATCCGCCAGATAGCGGGAGATACTCACGTCCGCCTCCGCCGCTTCCACGCGGAGCCACCGCGCCAGCTCCTCGGACATCGAAATAGTGACGTTCTTCATATCACGAATTTCGCGTATCACGATTCCTGTGTCAAGTTGATGAAGCCGGGCATTACCGCTTCCGGTGGTACGCCGCGCCCAGACTGAATCCCGGGGCCTGATTGTAGTACTGCTCAAAGTCGGAGTACCACGAGGTCAGCTGACGCTGAAAGAACACCCGAAACTCTCCGGTCCAGTTGCTCCCCAGGCGGAACATCGTCCCCACCGATCCGATCACCCCGGGATTCACGGGATTGTCGAATTCCGGAAAATCATAGATCGCCGGGTCGTTTCCCCAACTGTCGTCAGGCGGGCTGGTGATGATTGACAGGGAGAAACCGGCGCTGAGATAGACAAAGGCGCGGGGGCCGCCGATACCGATCAACCCCTCTGCAGGAATATCGAAGAAGAGAATATCCTGAAATATGTGCCTGCCATCCGAACTGATATTGTCTACATAATCCGAACCGAACGATCGGTTTCCGTAGTAATACCCGATACCACCGCGAACGCCCCAGAGGTATCGGTCCGCTTCTCCCGTCTCCCAGGGTCGAAGGAACGCGCCGAATAGGCCACCACCAATATGCCCACCGTAGGTGCCGAGTAACTGCGAGTCATCGGCTTGCAGATCCTCGGTAACAGCGTCCCAATCTTTCCCGGACAAACCATCGGTATGGCCGGGAAGTGTTCCACTCATCCCAAACACCCCGTGGACGCCAACCAGCCATCCCTGCCCAAGAAACGGTCGGTCGTCAGCAGCAGGCAACGCTCCATCCGCCGCGCCGGTGCCGGAAGCCTCATCGCTACCGTCGGCCTCACCCCCACCGCCAGAGCCGGCGCCAAGCTCGATCTTGATCCACGTCGTCCCGTAATCCGGGTTCGCCTCCCGCTCCACCGATTCGATCTGCTCGTACCCCAGCACAAAGGTGGAGCCGCCGTAGAGCTCTATCTCCAGGTACCGATCCGGTACCTGTTCCAGAATTACCCCTTTCAGGATCGTGCCGTCCACCAGGCGCACCACGTCCAGCTCCTCCCGGTCGGGATACACCTGGGCAACAAGGTTGTGAGAGAAAGCGAACAGAAGCAGACATACCGTAAAGAGAACAGAAACGCGACGAATCACCTTTTTACCTCGCCTGTGTGAGATGGCGATATTATACCACGGGTTTTTTGGTGGCGGGGTGAAGGGCAGCGCATTTTAACCACGTCTATCCGGTTATCGTGTCTATTTCCTCAACGCTCAGACCGGTCAGTTCAGCGATCTCGTCGTTGGACATGCCTTTGGCTTTCATCCGTCCCGCAATCTCATTCTGCTTCCGGGCGGCACCTTGTTCCAGCCCGCGTTCCTCACCCTGCCGCTCCGCATAGATAATCTGCGACCGCCGGTCACGCTCCGCTTTGATGCGGTCCTGGTACTTCTCCCGCAGCTCTTCATCGGCAACGAACTGCCGGTACCGCTCTTCGGCATCCTCAATGTCAGGGTCTTCCTTCAGAATCTGTAACAGAACGTTGTCTTCCATAGCATCCACCTCTCCTCGCCCACGCATATAGTACAACCACCGCTGCAATGTCGTCGAGATGTGCGGTAACCCGCCGGTCGGGGTGGCGTCACCACGCAATTTGGGCAGTTCCAGAAAATGAATCGCCAGATGGCTGGTAAGGACAAGCGATTCAGCGCGTTCGCAGTCGGCTCCGCCTCCTCCTGCGGTCAGGTGAAAGGTGGTGTGCACCGGCTGTGAATCGGGAAAGATCTTGAAGTCCACAACGTTCACCCCCACTACCGGTGAAAGCTGCTCGTAATCCTGTCCCTTCCCGAGTTGTCCCGCATACGCCTGCGCCCAGTAGTACAACGCGCGCTCCCGGAACGCCGCTTCAGGCAGAGCCTGCACCTCCACGGTGTAGATGGTGCCGTTCACATCCCGGGCGCGGACATCCACCACCGATGTCTTGGCGTCATAGGACTCCGCCGGGGTGAAGGGGTTTCTGATCTCCACCTCCGCCACCGCGGGGAGTCCCGCGTCGGTCTGCACGGCGGTGAGGAATGAGCGCAGGATGTTGGTGCTCGTCTCGCTGCCGAATACGTACTTGAAGACAAAGTCGCTGGTCAGGCGGATCGGTTCAAACGAATCGGCTCCGGCCAGGTTGTTCGTGTTTTTTCTCATGGGTACCTCCGGAGGTACCCACTGGTAGAATACGCATGGTGCTTCGCGAACAGAGAAAAGAACAACGAATTACCATTTATCCTGCTACCCCTGGCGATCGTCTCCGAGTATTCCGCCACCGGAAAGAAAATCCAAAGCGGAAATATGGCGCACGCCGTGCATCGTCCCCGGTGCCGACCGGTCCATGGAAATGATAACACGGGGGTACGCGTCAGGGAGGTCCAGCAACGACCGGAGTTCCCGGTCCCGGGTGGAGCGTTCCGCCAGGAGATAGGCAACCTGGATGTAAACCCGGGTATCCCCCTTTTCGGCGACGAAGTCGATCTCCCGGTCGCCGACAATACCGATACTGACGCGGTAACCCCGGCGCAACAGCTCATGGTACACCAGATTCTCCAGGTCGCCGCCGATCCACCGCTCCCCGGTGCCGAAGAATCCGCTTCGCAACCCCAGATCTCCGAGGTAATACTTGAACCCCACCTCAAGGTGCCGTTTTCCCCGAATATCGAAGCGGGGAACCTGGTCAAAAACAAACGCTTCCGTCAGATAGACCAGATAGTTCAAAACAGTATCGACGGAGATCCGACGCCCCTGGCTCTTCATGTACCTGGCGATGCTGTTTGCAGATACAAGACTGCCGACGTTGTCCATGGCAAATCGCGCCACCGCTTCAAACCCGGCAAGATCACGAATGCCGTGCCGGGTAACCACGTCCCGCAGAGCGATCGTGTTGTATACATCCCGCTGAAGCTGCCCCACAAGATCTTCCGAAAGATCGGTATGGAGTAGTCCCGGAAGCCCCCCGATCCCGCGATACAGATCAAACAGATCTTCACGACTCTGCGAACCGTGATGGATGTGACGGTAGAGCTCCACAAACTCGGCAAAAGAGAGGGGCATAACCCGGAGGGACACATAACGTCCCGCCAGGCGCGTTGCCAGTTCACTTCCCAGCAGGGAGGCGTTGGATCCGGAGACGATCACCCGCACCCCGCTGCGACCATGGATGGAGGTGACCGCCCGTTCCCACTCGTCAATCAGCTGGACTTCATCCACGATGAGCCAGGAGTTATCCTGGTGGGACAGCGTTGCTGCATATTCTGACAGATCCTGCGCCGTCCGGATCGCACCAAAGGCGAGATCCTCCATGTCGATGAGAAACGCCGATCCCTGGTCCTGCAGGAGCCGAAGCAGTTGCCGCAACAGCGTGCTCTTGCCGACACGCCGCAGACCCGTCACCACAACGATCGCCGGGGACTGGGCGTAACGAACAAGCGTCTCAAGGTACTGTTCCCGAATGATCTCAGACATTCTTCGAGTATAGTCGATAAAAAGTAATGATACCATTAAATTTCGACTATAGTCGATAGAAATCGACTTCAACCTGCTACGGGAGGGTGTACAGCCACCTTTCGGTGGCGTCGGGGTCTTCCGGTAGTGTGTTACCATGAAGGTATCCCCGAAACAGGAGATCAGTCTTCTGGATGACCATCGAGCGCTGTATCTGCATCTCCACCAGCCCCGTAGGAGATCCGGCCGCACCCCAGGCGCTGTCGAAACCGGAAATCGGTACCCAATTTGTTCCATCCCACGTCAGTGCATTTGCCGACCAGTTTGCTCCATCGTAATTGACTGTTATCTCAACGTTTCCAACGAGAATCCCACTGATGTAGTAGGATCCGGGATCCTGGATCCAGACCTTGTAGCCAAATTCCTGTGTCGTGCTCGGCGTATCATCCGCAAGATCAATGCCAAAATAAAGAAACGTGTCGTCCGCGGCCAGGCGTACGCTCACGATGTCGCCACCGGCTCCGCTATACGTGCTGTCCCCGGCGGCGTCATCGATGATCGAAGTCACCCCGTCCCAGTCGTCTCTGATGCCGTTCACCGTGATTGTCCGGAAGGAGATCACCCCGCCGTATGGCGGCCCACCGTCATCAGAATCATCGTCAAAGATGTCGGTGTCGGTATTGCCAGCCGGATGAGAAAAGGGGTCCTGGAAGCGTAGCTCGCAGCCGCCGATCAGCAGCACAAACAACATCATAACGATCAACACTCCAAAAGATTCGCGAGTTCCTGTGCGTTTCAAAACTGTACCCCTATCGACGGCATGTACACCATGTATTCCGGTTCATACGGACGCAAGTTCACCACAAAGGCGTTGTCAAAGACGATCGCCGAGGCAAACCGCCGCAGTTTGAACGCCACCCCTGCCGACGGACCCGCAGCAATTCCGATATCACTCAGATCGGTCACCTCCACCGCGTACACCGACACCCGGGGTGCGACCCGCCACTCCGGCATCGTCCAGGTCAGCCGCTGCGCCAGCGCCGCCTTTATCCCCCGGGCGTTCCCGATACCCCCCAGAAGGGTGAACTCAAAGCGCCCCTCCCGGAATGGAAAGGTGACCCCTCCGCTCACGATCGTTCCCCCCGCCGCCTGAACCTCCAGACGCCGGGACCGTTCCCCGTCGTCGTCCGCGTCGGGCAGTTCCATGCCCAGCGCCTCCGCCAGAACTGCCTCC
>JAQIBO010000453.1 GCA_027859055.1 Spirochaeta sp. | reverse complement strand
CCCGGGCGCCGACACCGATATCGCCGGCGGGTACATCGGTGTTTTCTCCGATGTGACGGTACAGTTCGGTCATGAAACTCTGGCAAAAACGCATCACCTCGAGGTCACTCTTGCCTTTGGGGTCAAAATCCGCCCCGCCTTTGCCCCCGCCAAGGCTGAGACCGGTCAGGCTGTTTTTAAACACCTGTTCAAACGCCAGAAACTTCATCACGCTCCGGTTAACCGATGCGTGGAAGCGGAGTCCTCCCTTGTACGGACCGAGGGCGCTGTTCATCTCAACGCGAAAGCCCCGGTTTACCTGAAGCTCCTCGGAATCGTCGATCCAGGGCACGCGAAAGGTGATCGTCCGCTCCGGCTCGACCAGCCGATCCAGAATTTTGTGATACCGGAACGCCGGATTGGAGTCCACGACGTGCTCCAGCGAATGAAGCACCTCGTGAACCGCCTGGTGAAACTCCGTTTCCCCGGCATTTTTCTGCGTGACCTGGGTGTAGATCCCATCTACTGAGTGATACATCGTGTCTGATCCTTATTGTGAAAAGGTGAATTGCTGACCCGTACGAAGCGGGGTAAAGGCATCTCCAAAGGTTGAATATAACGCGGCCTGGGCGGGAAATCCGGTGCAATGTCCGGCGTAGATGTGCCCGACACCCTCGGTGTGAAGGTCCGCCACGGTTTTCCGGATCCGCTCGGCGTCCGCCTCGATCAGGTGAAACCCGCCGATAATTGCCGCCACCTGCGCCGACCCGGCCAGGGCGGTATTTCCTTCAGCGGGGCGGGTGCCGTCGCCGGTCCCGCCGCTGTCCTGCGTGCCGGCAACGGTGCGGGCGTGTCGGGCGATATTGACCACGCCGGCGTGGCTGCACCCGGTGACGACAACCGTTCCGACACCTTGCACGGTGGCATAGACGCTGAGCTCGTCGATCATCGGGTCCACCTCGACCCGGCCATCACGAATCGTTTTGAGATTAGTCTCCCGATTTTCATACGCGGTGGTGCGGGGAACCTCGCCACTGGTGGTCAGACCGGGCAGCAACTGCAACGGATCGCGGACGGGAAAAAACATGCCCCCCGCCGCGGTGATCGCCTCGCGGGTGTCGGAGTTCATCACCCCGATGTGGCGCAACGTCGGGACGGTCTCGAAGTTGGGGCGAAAAATGTCGGGGTGGGCGATCACGGGAAGGTCCCGGTTGCCGACAGCACGAACGATCTCAGTGAGTCCCTGGGTGTGGTCGTAGTGACAGTGGGTCAGCACAATCGCGTCGATCGTGGTGGGGTCGATATCGAGGATCGCCATATTGTGCAGCAGCGGCTGCGGCAGTTGGGCAACGTCGACCAGAACACGCCGGACCAACTCTCCGCTGCGCGCCTCCAGCAAGAACGAGACGCCGTGCTGCCCGAGAAACGGGGTTTCATATCCGACGGAATCTTCCGCGAGAATTGTGACGGTCAGACTATTCAGCATCCCTCCATGTAATCACCGAAACGGCGCTTGGACAAGATCTTCTCTAAAAAACATCGCTTTCGCCCCGGAGCTTGGAAATCATCGGGGCCGTTCAACTATACTGAGCGGTAACACGAAAAGGAATCCACATGAGCAACAAACGCCAGGTTCCCCGACGGGACACCGTCCTCTACCTTCAGGTAGTCCACGCGGTCTCCGGAGAACCTATCGGCCGGGTGGCCGATATTTCGAAAACAGGACTGCTTCTCATCGCCGGAAATGAACTCACCCCGGGAGTGCAGCTGCCGGTTCGCATTCAGCTTCCCCCCGCGATCTCGGCCGACGGAGAATCTCTTGTCGGAACGATTGAGCCGCGATGGCATCGTCGGGATCTCAATCCCCGGCTTACTCTGAACGGGTGCCTTTTCACCGTGAGTGAGGGTGCCGACCATCTGGATGAGCTGATAGAGCGATACGGCTTCAATAACGATACGATCGATTTTCGAAAACGATTTGAACGCTCAAAACGGGAACCCGATGAGGAGTCTTGAATGAAATCACAGAAAAAACAGAAGAGCATCGTCGGGAGCCTGAGCGTAGCAAGTACCGTGCCGATGGTGTTGCTCCTTTTGATTTCCGGAACGGTGACGCTGTTTGTCCTTGGGAGCAATATCGATCGCCTGGTCGAACAGAACGCGGTCCACACGATGGACCTGATGGAAGAGATCGTCTCAACCGAGGTTGACGGCGCAGTCTCCAACTATCTGCGGGCGATCGCCGAGAAAAATCGGGACCTGATGGAACTGTTTTACCAACGATATCGCTCCGGAGAGCTGTCCGAGGAGGAGGCATACGCGGCGGTCAGCGCGATCTTTCTCGATCCCGAATACGGCCGGATCGGCACAACCGGGTATCTTGCCGGTGTCTCCACCGACGGTGTTCTGGTGATCCATCCCCGCTCACCCGGTGTCGACGCGTCGGGGGCTGAGTTCATGCAGGAGGCGATGGCACTGCGGAACGGCTACCTCGAGTACGAATGGCAGAACGTCGATGAAGACAAGCCGCGTATGAAGGCGGGGTATTTGTCCTACTTCGAACCGTGGGACGTGATGGTATGGGCCTCTTCGTACAAGAGTGAATTTTTCGCCCTGATCGACGTTGAGGCGTTGAACGCAACGGTGAACGGTCTCTCCGTGGGAACTGCAGGCTATGTCGTCATCCTTGACAGCCAGGGGCGAACGGTCGCCGGTGCGGATCATGCCGGCGTTATCGCTGACGGGACGCCCCGGACCGGTCAGGTTGAGACCGGAAATGGACTGGTATACGCAGGTGCGCGACAATACGACGAGTTGGACTGGTCGATCGTCGTCGTCTCCCCGATGGAGCGCTACACTCGGATTCTGACCGTATTTCGCTGGATTGTGGTCCTCGCAGTTGTTCTCGCGGCAGGCCTCCTGCACCTGTTTATCCGCCTGTTGATGAAACGGCGCCTCAAACCGATCACGGAGATGCAGAACCTCGCCGGAAGCGTTGCCGCCGGAGATCTCACCCAACGGGTCATCGCGACTTCCCACGATGAGATCGGCGACGTTGCACACTCCTTTAACGGGATCGTCGCAGAGTTCGCCTCGTTGATCGGCAAAATGAAAGAAGTGATCATGGTACTCAGCTCCTCAATTCAGAACCTCAGCACCTCCGCCCAGGAGATAGCCAGCACGTCCAACGAACAGGCGGCGGCGGTCAAAGAGGTACTGAGTACGATGGAGGACGTCGACCAGACCTCAAAAGATATCCTGGTAAAGGTGGAAGAGGTTGCCAGGATCGCAGGACATACCACCCGGAACGTCGAGAAGGGATTTGACCTGATAAAGGTGAGCCTTGAAAAGATGGCGGAAATTCGGAACACCAATTCCGACACGATTTCCGGCATCAAGACGCTCGGCGAACGGTTCGAGTCGATCTGGGAGATCGTCAACATCATCAACGGGATCGCCGACCAGACGAAAATTATCGCGTTCAACGCAGAGCTGGAGGCCGCCGCGGCGGGCGACGCCGGCAAGAACTTTCAGATCGTTGCCGGTGAAATCCGCCGTCTCGCCGATGGAACGGTGAACTCCACCAACGAAATCAAAGGCAAGATCAACGAAATCCAGCACGCGTCGGACAAACTGATCGTCGCCTCCGAGGACGGCACTCAGAAAATCTCTGAGGGCTGGAACGTCTCGACGGAGATCCGGACGGTATTTGAGGATGTATTACAGTCCAGCGAGATATCGGCAACCTCCGCCGAGGAGATCACCCGGTCAACGAAGATGCAGGTTTCGTCGTTTGAGCAGATCTTTACGACGCTTAAACAGATCTCCGAGGCGATCGACAGCTTTGTTGAATCCACAAACTACACCAATGAGGTTTCCGATCAGCTCACCGGAATCACGGAATCCTTTGATGCGCAGGTATCGGTCTACACGGTGGCGGGACGGAAAGATGATCCGTCCGGCTCGGCGGAACAGGGGAAGAACGATGGAAAATGAAACGATCCTCGCAAAACTGGCTCAACAGGACAACGAGTCAGACGCGGCGGAAACTGAGGATCTCCCGACTTTCAAGTTTCTGGTGTTTTCCGTCGCCGACGGGTTGTTCGCGCTCGGAGCTGACGACGTGCGGGAGATCTCTTCAAGCAACGAGATTTACTACGTTCCGTTTGTCCCGCCGTATATCCGGGGATACGCCAACCGCCACGGCCAGCCGTACACCGTCTTTGATCTCAATATGCTCTTTGAAAACACGCCGCTGGAGAGTGAGACGCTCCTGATACTCAAGAGTGAGACTGATCAGGTGGCGGTTCTGATCAGTGATGTCAAAGAGATCGTCGCGGTGGCGGAACGGGAGATCTTCCGGATCACCTCCGACGACGAAAGCTCCCGCTACTACAACGGAGCGTTGAATCTTGAGGATACGGAGGTGTTTGTTCTCAAAGTGGATACGCTGATTGAGCGGCTGGAGCGCGATCTTGAACGATCCTGACGTGCTCCACGCGTTGCGCGTGCCCTTCGAACGGATGCATATTCTCGTGAACCGTGAGCAGTGCGCCACCAGCGTGTACGCGGCGGATGTCGAGGTATCTGCCCACGGGCCGGCCTACTATCGTGAGACGATTCGGCTCAGCGGGCGACACCTGCGGCTGTTCGACTTTCAGTCGTATCTGTGCGATACGTTCCGTGCGGGATGTGCGGGACCCGCCCAGCTCGTGCTGATTCTGCCGCTGGCGCGCCTGTCAGCGCGCACCCGGGACCTTCTCCATGCCGGACCGCTGCAGGAGGTTGAGCGCGATCGACTGGCGCTGCGTGTTTCATCGGAAACCGCGATGCGTTCCCTGACAATCTCCCAGCTTCGTCCATTGGGTGTCACAATGCGGGACTACCTCGTTGCCCGCGGTGTTATTGCGGTCCATCCCGAACCCGATTCGTTCGGTTTTGTTCTGGACCTGGATCCGCTGCTGCAAGGTTCTCTCACGGAGGTGGTATGAGAGTCCTTGTCGTCGACGATTCGGTGCTCATGCGGAATATCCTCAAGGATTTCTTTGTCCGACACGAGTTTGATGTGGTCGGCGAGGCATCCAATGGACGCGTTGCGATCGAAATGAACGAACGTCTGCAGCCGGATCTGATCACGATGGATTTCGACATGCCCGTGATGAACGGCATTGAGGCGACTGCGGAGATCATGCAGCGCCGGGCGGTTCCGGTGGTGCTGGTTTCCGGTGAGGTTACCGACACGGTCCGGTTTTCCGCGTTCAAGGCGGGGGCGGCGGACGTGATTGAAAAGCCGGAACTGGACCGCTTTTACGACGCCAATTTCACCGACGCACTGATCGGCCGCCTGCGCGGCGTGATCTCCGAACCAGCCGCGAGCAGACCGGGCGCCACCCGGCCGGCCCCCGGACACCCCGTTGCGGCTCCCCGGTCCGCACCCGAGCGCGTATCCGAGCGCGTACCCGCCGGCGGTGTCGACCTTGTGGTGATCGGTGCGTCCACCGGCGGGCCCGTTGCGGTGAAGACGGTGCTCTCGGCGCTTCCCTCTGATTTTCCCGTGGGTATCGCCGTGGTTCAACACATCGAAGCGCGCTTCGCCGACGGATACGCGCGCTGGCTTGACGGCGAATGCGCCCTGTCGGTGCGGCTTGCTACCACGGCGGAACCCCTGACCGGCGGTACCGTCATTGTGGCCCCCGGTGACGAACCCCTGCTGATTCACAACGGCCGCATCCTCCTCGACAACGGGCCAAAGGTCGGGAACCACCGCCCCGCGGTCAACCGTCTGTTTGAAAGCGCCGCCACGTCGTACGGCGCCCGCCTGGTCGGCGTCCTGCTTACCGGGATGGGACGTGACGGCGCCGCCGGGTGCGTGGCAATTCGCGAACGCGGCGGGTTTACGATCGTTCAGGATGAAGCGACCTCGTTTATCTACGGGATGCCCAAAGCGGCCACGGAGCTTGGCGGGGCATCGGTAATCAAACCGCTTGGCGAGATCGCAGCACTTCTCCAGGAGGTGGCGAGCCGTGGTTGACGATCGCGTTCTCGCAGGTTTTGCGGTACTCCTTGAAGAGACGACGGGTCTCAGAACGCCCGAGTCAAATCGAAACCACTTGAAACGGGTGATCAACCGGGAGACGCGGGCGCGTGAGGTTGCACCGGCCCGGTTGCTCTCGGCATGTCGCCGGGATGAGCACCTGCTGCAGGAGATCGTCGACGCGGCGATGATCGGTGAGACGTACTTTTTCCGGGAGGTCGCTCATTTTCGGTACCTCCGCTCGGTGGTGCTGCCGTCGTTTGCCCCGGTGCGGCGGAAGATCTCTGCGTGGAGCGCGAGTTGTTCCTCCGGTGAAGAGGCGGTCAGCCTTGCGGCGATCCTTGATCAGTTTCGTCGGACCGGCACGTTTGATACGGTCGCCGTATACGCCAGTGATATCCGCTCCGACATGGTTGACCGAATCCGCCGCGGTATCTACCCGCTGTCTTCCCTGCGCCGCGACGGCGATGAATTCCACGACCTGTTGCGGCGCTTCTACGTCTCTCACATGGACGAACGGTCGATGACGATCTCCCGGGAACTTCGGGACTTGATCCGTCCGGCGACGATCAATCTCTTTTCCGATCCGCTGGACCAGGTTCCCGACGACCTGGATGTGGTGTTTTTTCGCAACACCCTGATTTACGCACCCGCTGAAAATCGGCAAACGATAATCGACAGGATCGTACAAAAACTTCGGCCGGGGGGGTATCTCTTTCTCGCCAACAGTGAATTGCCGTTTGTTCGTCATCCGGAGCTGGTTGTGGAAGAGGGGGATGGTGCGTACTGTCTGCGCCGTGTCGGTGCCCGTGCCGATCATGTCGTAGTGCCGGATCTGCAACCACCGCCGCGGGAGCGGTCGAACGTCACAGACCGTGCCGGGATCGCCCCGCCGACGCTCATTGAACTCCTGCAGGTGATCGACTCGATCGACTTGCCCGGCGCGTTCGATGATATCGATTTTCGTCAGGCGGCGGAATCGGTGCTGATGATGTTTTCGGATTTGGACAAAGGGCGGCTGGACCGTGCCGCCACCTATCTCGATACGATCAGTGTGCTGGTGCCGGACAGCACGATCGCCCACTATTGTGCCGGATGGTATTACTACATCACCGGCGCGACCGACGAGGCGCTGGACGCGTTTGCCGAGGCGCTCCGGTGCGACGATTCCGTCTGGCCCGCGCACTTTTACCGGGGAAAGCTGGAAGAGATGCAGGCCC
>JAQIBO010000363.1 GCA_027859055.1 Spirochaeta sp. | reverse complement strand
TACCGGGTGCGGAACCGTACTGTTACCCGAGGCAGTGACCCCGCCGGAAACGGTGGATGTTGAGATACCGCCGCTGCCGGCTGCGTACGCGGGGTGGGCGGTAGAGTGGGCCGTCACATGGTGGGACGGCGGTCGCACCCATACACAAACGGTCAACACCGTCGCGGAAGAACCTGTCTCGATATCCCTTCAGCGATCCCCGGACGGTGCGGAGATCGTGCTTGTTTCCGCCGTTCCCCGTATCCCCGCGGTTGACGTGAGACTTCGCCCGTACGGCGGGTGGGTGTACCCGCCCGCCGTACGGTGTTCGCTCTCTTTGCATGCGGGGGCGCTTGCCCGGGCGTTGATTCGCACAGCACAAGACGGCCTTGATCCCGCTCTGGTAAACGTGGCGCGTATCCAGGAAGGGATAGAGGAAGAGCTGTCCGCCGGAGCGCGTCGGATCGACCGGGACCGCCTCGAAGAGGGGCTGCGAAGTCTTGCGTTCCGGCGGTACCACATACGTCCCCTTGACGAGTCACCCCTGGAGGTGCGGGCGCTCGCTTCCGATTACCCGGCGAGCGGAGACGCTGACGAACACGGCGACCGGGCATTGCGATGGATTACCGACGACCCCGCGAATCCCCGGGTAGATGCGATCGTAGCCGGAGAGTACCTGGTGTGGGCGCCGAAGGTGGCTCCCGGGACGACGCGTTCAATGTGGCGCGTGGAACCGGCACACCAATCGCTGCAAAAAATGACCCTGAGCCGTTCGACCCAGGGTCATGGTTCGTATCACATCTTTACCGTTTCACCGGCGGCACTATTTCACGACGAAGTTAACCAGCTTGTCCGGCACGGCGATCACCTTGACCACCGTCTTGCCGTCGAGGAGTTCACGAATCCGTGACTGTTGTTCGGCCAGCGCCTGGAGGGTGGCGCTGTCGGTTCCGGTTTCGACGTTCAGGCGCGCACGGATCTTTCCGTTTATCTGCACCACGACCTCCGCCTCCTCATCGCGGGTGAGCGCTTCATCGTAAAACGGCCACGCTGCAACGGAGACCGGCGCTTCGTTGCCCGCCATTTCCCAGAGCTCCTCCGCCAGGTGCGGAGCGTACGGCGACAACAGCTTGACAAACGGTTCCCAGACTGTTCGCGGCAGCGTATCCCGCTTGTACAGTTCGTTCACGAGGATCATCATCTGGCTGATTGCGGTGTTGAACGCCAGCCTGTCCGTGTCCTCGCCAACCTTTCGGATCGTCTTGTGAAGCACCCGCAGAAGCTCCTCATCCGGTTCGATACCCACTACGTCCCGTTCGGTGAGGCGCCATACCCGGTCGAGAAACCGGTATACCCCCGTCAAACCCTGCGTCGACCACGGCTTTTCCTGCTGCAGCGGTCCCATGAACATCTCGTAGACGCGCATGCTGTCGGCGCCGAACTCGTGAATGATATCGTCGGGGTTGATCACGTTGCCCAGGCTCTTGGACATCTTCACGCCGTTTTCGCCGAGTATCATTCCCTGATTGACCAACCGCAGGAACGGCTCCTGCGTCGTGACCACGCCGATATCGTAGAGCACCTTGTGCCAGAATCGCGAGTACAGCAGGTGGAGCACCGCGTGTTCCGCCCCGCCGACGTACAGGTCAACCGGCATCCAGTAGTCGATCTTGTCCCGCCTGGCAAACTCGTTCTCGTTGTGTGGGTCGAGATACCGAAGATAATACCAGCAACTGCCGGCCCATTGGGGCATCGTATTGGTCTCTCGCCGTCCGACGCGTCCGCTTCCGTCGGGGCACGAACACTCGACCCACTCAGTGACCGTGGCAAGCGGACTTTCGCCGGTCCCGGTCGGCTTGTAGCTCTCCACCTCGGGAAGTGTCACCGGAAGCTGATCATACGGAACGGGATAGTATTCGCCGTCACACTGCACCAGAGGAATCGGTTCGCCCCAGTAGCGTTGACGACTGAAGATCCAGTCGCGGAGCTTGTAGTTGACCGCTCGTTTGCCGTCGCCCCGTTCTTCCAGCCAGTCGATGATCGCCGATTTGGCCTCAGCGGTCGGCATTCCGTCAAACTGTTCGCTGTTGACCGCGTATCCGTACTCCGGCGTGGCCGCCGTGAGCGGCTCGGCAGGATCCTCCTCGGGAGACCGGGCAACCACCTTGAGGATCGGCAAGTTGAACTTCGTGGCAAACTCCCAGTCCCGTTCATCGTGACCCGGCACCGCCATGATCGCGCCGGTACCGTAACTGGCAAGAATGTAGTCCGAGATCCAGATCGGAATCTCCGTACCGTTTACCGGGTTGATCGCGTAGGAGCCGGTGAATACGCCGGTTTTTTCTTTCGTCAGTTCGGTGCGCTCAAGGTCGCTCTTCAGGCGGGTGGCATCGACATAGGTACGGACCGCCGCAGCCTGCTCCGGGGTAGTGAGCGCCGGGACCAGCGCGTGCTCCGGGGCCATCACCATGTAGGTCGCTCCAAACAACGTGTCCGGTCGCGTCGTGTACACCTCGATGCGGTGTTCTCCGACGGGGACGCCTGCGGCGGTTGCCGCGGCGGTGTCTACCAGGGAAAACACAACGTTGGCCCCTTCGGAGCGGCCGATCCAGTTGCGCTGCATCGCCTTGATCGATTCCGGCCAGTCCAGCGTTTCCAGTCCGTCGAGGAGACGATCGGCGTACTCGGTGATCTTGAGCATCCACTGTCGCAGCGGGCGTCGTTCCACCGGATGGTTGCCCCGCTCGCTGCGGGGGCCCTCCGGGGTGGCAAGCACTTCTTCATTGGCAAGGACGGTGCCCAGCGCTTCGCAATACCACATCGGGATCTCCGCGACGTACGCAAGTCCCTGTTCCCACAGTTTGAGAAAGATCCACTGGGTCCACCTGTAGTAGTCACGCCGGTGGGTGCTCACTTCCCGGTCCCAGTCGTAGCTGAAGCCGAGGTCTTGAATTTGCTCCCGAAACCGCTCGATGTTTTCTTCCGTCGTCGCTTTCGGATGGGTGCCGGTCTGGACGGCGTAGTTTTCGGCGGGAAGTCCGAAGCTGTCGAAACCCATCGGGTGGAGGACGTTGTACCCGTTCATGCGGAGATATCGGCAGTATATGTCGGTGGCGGTATACCCTTCCGGATGACCGACGTGGAGCCCCGCTGCCGAGGGATAGGGGAACATATCGAGTACGTAGCGGCGTTTGTCTTTCGGTATGTCCGGGTCTTCAGTCGCCCGGAATGTGGCGTTTTCTTTCCAATAGCGCTGCCACTTGGTTTCAATCTCGCGGAACGGGTATTTCTTCATGACGCGCATGGTACCCAATGCACTCCCGCGCCGTCAATCTGAGACTAAGGATTGATTGGCAGGGGTAAGATGTCGACAATACCAAAAGATAGCCATAGGAGAACAGAACATGAGCATGAACAGACGAGCAATCATCATCCTGCTGTGCGGGCTGGCGCTGGCCGCACCGGCGGCGGCACAGAGCTCCATCTCTACCGGCGTCGGGGTCAACTTCTTTCGGTACAACACCACCTACCTGACCGCGCTTTCAGCGGCGTACCACCACGAGATCCAGAAGGGGCTCGAACTGAATATCGGTGGAGACTTCAACATAACCACCCGCGAGGACGATGACGGAGATGTGAAGCCGCGCTTTGTCATTCCTGCGAACCTTGGGCTCAACTTCACATTTCCCCAGGACACGGTCACGTTTCTGTTTGGTACGGGACTGACACCGGTATTCAACATCAACACCGATGAAGAGGGATCAGACGATTTTCGGTTTTACATGGGCCCCTATGTCAAAGGCGCGATGCGCGTGAAAGTGCATCCGATCATGAGTTGGTTTGTGGAGTACCAGCAGGACCTGCTGATCGGCGGCACCAACTGGATCAACAGCTCGTCCCGCGTCCTGACCGGTATCAACTTCGCCTTTGAACGCTCGGAACCGTAGTCCAGCCCCAGGGGAGGACAAAAAAAAGGCGGCTCCCGTAGGAACCGCCTCTGTGGGTGATCAAGTCGTAACGGTCGTTATTTGACCTCTACCTTCAGTACGTCCTGCATCGCCTGCTCGATGGAATCCTTCGGCAGGGCGCCGACCGCCATCTGCGGCTTGTCATCAACAGGGATGAACAGCATCGACGGAATGCTCTGGATGCCAAACACGGCTGCCAGTTCCTGCTCCGCGTCGGTGTCGATCTTGTAAATGTTCAAATTGTCGGAATACTCATCGGAAAGTTCCTCGAGGATAGGCGCTACCATTTTGCACGGCCCGCACCAGTCCGCGTAGAAGTCGATGATTGCAGGCTTGTCACCCTCGTATTTCCACTCTTTGTTCTCCTCGTAGTTAAAAACCTTATCGAGAAAAGTCTGCTTCGTCAGATGCTCTGTCATGTCTTACTCCAGTTATTATAAAAGTTATATATAGAAAATACCATGTCCTGCGTGGAAAGGCAAGCCTTTTGCGCAGGAGTGTTGATATCTACCTCTGCTCGCGGGCCGGAGCTCCGTCGGCGCGATCCGGTTCCTCGTGTTTCCCCCTGGCGGTAGACACCATTCGTTTGATCGCTTGCCACGCCGGGCACCGATCGTGGATCGCGCTGAAGAACACCGCGCCGGCAGCGAGGAAAAACGGCCATTGGAGGGTGAACTCCTGCGCCATCAGTACGATTCCCACCGCTATTCCCATGCGGATGAACCGTGCCCGATTTGAAAGCGCGGATACGGTACCGCCGTCTTGTGCGGCGACGTACATCTCTTCCAGTGCCTGCCGGGACTGAACGCCACTGCGACGGGAGCGCTCATCGCCGTTCTGGACGATGAGAACGGTCGGAATCGTGTAAATCTTGCGTTCCGCCGTCAGGTTCGGGTGTTCATCCGCGTTGATACGAATCGTCTCCACCGTTTCGGCGTACTCCGCAGAGAGCTCCTCCAGGATCGGCTCCATTTGACGACACGGTACGCACCACGGTGCCCAGAACTCAAGGATGACCGGCCGCGTTGTCGTCTGCAACTGCGCCTCAATCGGATCAGGATTTTCTATTGCTCTCTCCATATATTGCAAAAGTACAATACAACGAGCGGAAAGGCAATCACCGCAGGGGACGCTACAGGGAACGCGAGTAGTCCCTACGACTTCCCGGTCAGCCGTCGAATGATCTCAACGGCACGTGTGCGGCTCTCCGCTTTGAGCTCTGAGAGGACATCTGCGGGAATATCCTGGTCAGCGACAAACGTGGCGACGCGCCGCACTCCCTCGGCATCCAGAGAGACGGTGCCGTACGGGTATGTCTCCCGGTGCAGATCCTCAACATCCACGCTGAGGACAACCGCTTCAGGTACCGCATCCGCGATCTCCGTACCGGGTGTCGTCGCGAGGTACGCATTCAACCGGTCGGTGAGCTCAGCGATGTCGTAGCCGAACCGGTAGACCACGGTGATCACCACGTAGCCGCTTTGCTCGCGGCGTGTTGCCAACCCGATATCTGAAGCGAGGTTGGCCGCCCGGTAGTGTTGGAGTTCCGTCGCGGAAAGGACCTCCTCCGGCGGCCCCCCGTCTGTTGAAAGACGCTGGACGATGCGGGTCATATCGGTCTCGGCGGAGAGATAGTCGTGGGGGAAAACGGTTCGACGTACGTACGCCAACGTCTCCAACTCCGCCAGATCGCGGAGTTCGACAAGCGTTCCCTGTGACCCGCTCCGAACGGTCCGGGAAAAAAAGAACGTGGCAAGTTCCGTCCGGAACACAAACACCGCCCCCGCCATAACCGCGACGGTCAGCACGAGAACCGTGATAACGCGGGCGCGCCCGAACAGCGGACGCCTGCGCTTTGAGGAGCGCGTCCTGGCGTTCATCCGCGCAACCCTCCTCCGCCGGGCCTGGCGGCCGGGCGAAACCGAACGTGAACCGTGTCGTATCCGGCGGCATACAACAGATTGCGCAGCACAAATTCCGCATGCACACGGCTTCGATCCAGCAGTCCCCGTTCAACCGCGTCCGTCTGGTTCCGTGTCTTTGCGGCTTCTATCTCGTCGGCGACGTCCAACCAGTCGATTCCGCGGAATCCCTCCCGGATAAAATACTGGTCGATAGACGATTCAATTGCGGAAACGCGCAGCACCTGTGGTTCCGGGACGGTGATGAAGATCTCCCGTCCCCGGCGGCCACCGGTCTGTACGGTGAGTTCCGTCCCGAGCTCAATACCGGCGGTGACGATAATCTGTACGGCAAAGAGCATCTCCTGAGTACCGGTGCGTATTCCCAGTACACGAGTCTCCTCGTCGAAGTACACGACATCGCGGTATTCGTACTCACCGGTTACCAGCGTCTGAAGCTCCTGTACGCGCGCCCGGACCACTTCGGGCCCGTCCGGAGGCGAGTTGATCAATCCCGACGCGATCAACCCCACCGCTACGCTGAGAAGGCCGGCAAAAATTATCGTTCCTGCAATAATACGTTTTCGCATCGTTCTTTCTCTATTGTATGAAAATGTCCCGCCCCGATGCAAACCTTGCAAAGCTGTGTTACATTTACAGAGCCATGAAGCGTTCCATACGGCGGCGGAACGTCGCCTATCCGGTTCTTATCCTCATGTTCCTCCTTGCCGCCGGTACCGGTGGGGTTGCGGCGCAGACAGCCCATCCGCAGCCGGAACTTCTCCTGGTCTTTGGCAGCGATACCGAAGCGCTGAATGAAGCGGAGTCTGAGGCGCGGCGGCTGTTGTACGCTGCGGTGGAAGCGCGTTTTAACGCGCAACGCCGCTATCGACTGAGCCGGACCCTGACGGACCTCCCGCCGGAGCAGTTTGTCGCGGAGGAAGACGGGAAAGCGGAAACCGCCGGATCATCGGGAAGTGCAATTCTCTTTCTCCGCGTCACGCCGCGCCTGGACGGATCGATCCGGGTTGACGCGGACGTCTACCACGGCGGCGGATTTCGCGCTTCCTTTGAAGATGATCTGCCGACCGGGGATGAACGCTTTCCCGAGGTTGACCGCATCGCCAATGAGCTCACCGACACGGTTGCCGCGCTCTACCCGGGTTTCGGCCGGGTGCGCTTCACCAATACCGGCTACCCTGCAAACTACGTTCTCCGCATCGACGGTCTCACCATCGGGAGCAACATCAACGAGATCGATCTGCCGGTCGGGTCGTATGAAATCGAGATTCGTCGTCGCGATGATCGTTTCTCCCATCCGATAGGTCGCCGCACGATTCGCCTCGGTGACGACGACTTCTATGAGATCGTCTTTTCCCTTGACCGAACACCGCCGGTGGTTCCCGGGTATATGCGACTCACCGATCCGACCGACCGGTGGCGGGCTATCTTTACCCTGCGCGGTTCCGGCCTTATTCCGCTCAACGGCATCCAAGACTTCACTCCGACCGAATCGTGGTCCGCCACGGCGACCGCGTTGTTTGCCGGCATTCCCTTCCGTGCCGCAGTGATGGGCGTGGAAGCGGGGCATGTGCGGCTGAAGGGCACCGTTGATACCGATGACACCGATGCGGATCCCACCGGAGCCCTCGACGCAACCCTGTCTGTGGAAATGACCCCGATTCTCGGTACCCTCGGTCTGACGGTGGGCCCGGTGTCCGGGGTCGACTTCGTGGTTCGCGGCGGTGGCGGCGTGGTGCTGTACCGGATCAACGAAAAGGTAGAGTTTGAAAACACAACTGTTTACGACTATCAGGAAAATCGCATCGATCCGGCCTTCAGCGGCACCGTAGAGTTCGGATTTGGCCTCGGCGGAAACACCCGCCTCTCGTTACAGACCGCGGTACTTGGCGTCGTCAGCGATGGAGACATCTACTCCTGGCTTCAGCTGGGTATCGGAGTAGGTGGCCGGTTCTGATGAACAGCGCAGATCTCTTTGCTCAGGTTGACCTGATACGACAGGTGTTCTCGTATACCCATCGGTTTCGCGGAAAGACGTTTGTCCTCCACGTGGATTACGGTGCCGTTGACGACGACGGACTCAGCGCCCTCGTTCAGGACGTGGTGCTCCTTCATCAGGCGGGAATCCGGATTATCCTCGTTCCCGGCGCGCGACAGCGCATAGACGAGGTCCTCACCCGCTACGACGTCTCCTGGCGTCGCGAGGACGGCGTGCGCATCGCCTCGCCGGAGGCGATCCCCTTTATCAAAATGGCCGCGTTTGATGTCAGTAACCGCTTCATGACGCTCTTAAGTGCCCATCACACCAACGCCGTCGTGGGCAACTGGGTGAAGGCGCGCGGAATCGGCGTGGTGGACGGCGTGGACTACCAGCACACCGGCGTGGTGGAGCGGGTCCAGCTGGAGCTGCTCCAAAGCACACTGAAAGAGCAACTGATTCCGATCTTTCCGTGTATCGGCTGGAGCGTCAGCGGCAAACCGTACAACATCTCCTCCCGGGAACTGGCGTATCGCATCGCCGTGAGCATCCAGGCGGAGAAACTCTTCTTTGTCAGCGACAAAATGGGGCTGACCAACGCAGACGTCACCGTACCTGCCGAGGTCGAGGTCACCGAGACCGGCCGGATCAGCCGCCTGACGGTGGATGAGACCTCCCTGGTTCTTGCGGCAAACGGCATCGACGCCGCGCCGGAACAGGATGTCGGTACCGAGCCGGACGAACGGGCCGGTGTCCTCAGCGCCGCGAGCGGGTACTTCACCGGTGAACGGGACAGCCTTGAGCTGTTGCGCCTGGCACACCGCGCCGCGGGCCACGGCGTGAATCGCGTCCATATCGTCAGCGGGCGCCAGGAAGGCGTCGTCCTCGTGGAGGTATTCAGCAGCCTCGGGGTAGGCACGATGGTGTACGCCAACGTCTATCAGAGCATTCGCCCGATGCGCGTGGAAGACGTCTCCAAAGTGCACCGCCTCCTCCAGCCGTTGGCACGCCAGGGCGTCCTGATCCGCCGCACCCCCGAGGATATCACCGCGCACTACACCGACTACGTCGTTCACGAGACGGACGGCCGGATTCACGGCTGCGGTGCCCTCCATCGCTACAACAACGGCGAAGCGGAAATCGCGGCGATCGCCGTGGATCCGATGTTTGAAGAGCTGGGCATCGGCCGCCGCATCGTCCTGTATCTGATGGAACGCGCCCGGGAAGCGCATCTCCCCGCGGTATTCGTCCTCACCACGCGCACCGGTGACTGGTTTGAAAGCATCGGTTACGAGCGGGTCAGCGTAAACGAACTGCCGCAGGAAAAACGCGAACGCTACGACGTGGACCGCAACAGCATCGTCCTCCGATATCGATTTTAACCGGGAAACCGGATCGTAAACCGCGGGCTGGGACGGCGGGTGAGCTCTACGGTACCGTCGATCTGATCGGTGAGCTCCTTGATGAGCCGGAGCCCGAGGGTTTCGGGATGATCGAATCCGATATCCTCGGGGAACGGAGCGCCGCTGTGGGTCAGGGTGACGGTGCAAACGGTGCGATCGTCATCGTGGTCAACAGCGACGGTGAAGACAGCCGGTTCACCGGAGACAAAACTGTACTTCATCGCGTTCGTGGCGACCTCGTTTGTAATCAGACCGAGGGGAATCGCGATCCTTGTCGGTAGTTCAGAAACCGTGACGGCCTCGTCGATCCGGACCGGGACGTTCTGGAAGGAGAACGCCGACTCGAGGAGCTCCACCAGATACTCCCGGATGTCTATCCGGGAGACCCGGGAGGTCTTATAGAACGTCTCATGGACGACGCGGATCGTGTCGATCTGGTGCGCGATATCCGACAGGTCGACCGTCTCGTCCAGGCTCGCCTCTTTCAGGTTCACCAGGGAGGTGATCATCGCCAGGTTGTTCTTTACGCGATGGTTCAGCTCCCTCATCAACGTCTCTTTCTCGTCGAGGAGCGTTTCCTGGTCAGCTTTCAGACGGATCTCTGCGGTGATATCCCGGTTGCTCGCCCGTCTGCCGGCGAAGGTTCCCTCTCCGATGTATACCGTCCGGGAGTGGTGACCGATCCAGCGGGTCTCCCCGGCTTTGGTGACGATCCGCACGTTGAGTACTTCCATCGATGAGGCGGGGATACTGCCGTTCTTCGGGGACAGGTGGGGTGCCATCGCCTCGCGGTCGTCGGGGTGGATCAGCGTTTCCAGTATCTCTCGTCCGGTGGTAAACGCCTCCGCTTCATACCCGGTGATCTCTTCTATCGAGGGCGAGACGTACTGAAGAGCGCCGTCGGGAAGGATCCAGTACTCCCAGTCGGCGGTGTAGTCGGCGACGATCCGGAAGCGCTCCTCGCTTTGCTGGAGTTCCGCCGTCCGGAGAACAATCTGCCGTTCCAGATCTTCCTCGTGGCGATACAGGAACGAGATCAGAACGAGGAGCAGTCCGAGAGCGCCGCTACCGAGACCATACACGATCAGTCGCGACAGAACGGGCGGTCTCTCTCGATCCTCGGCGAAGGCGAAATCCAGGGTCCACTCGGTATCGGCGAAGGACACCGCGTGGGTTACCACACCGGCGTTTTCCGGAATCGTCGTGAAAAACAGGTTGCCGTCGCTATCGGTCAGGTTCGCCCGGTAACTGCTTTGGAGAAGTCCCGGAAACGCCTCCTCGATCATGACCGGCACATCCAGCACCGCGATTGCAAGGCCGCGAAACGCTCCCGACGTGAAGACCGGATTGCGGGCGACGATGCCAAGCCCTCCCTGGCGCAGCTCAAAGGGAGACTGTATCGTCATCGATCTCCGCTCTATCGCCTCTCGAACGTACCCTCCTCGTAAGGGGTCCTCGATGAGCACCATCGGGTCGGTGATAGTGATCCGGTTCCCGGCCGGAGGGTAGACGTAGATTACCTGCGTCGTCTCGTCGGTAAGCTGCAGGGCCCGGACGGAGCGGTTGTACTCGAGGAGCTGCCGGGCGAAGACGGTAAACTCCTCTTCAGAGAGGCGACCACGTGCCTGTACGAAGGCGCCGAGGTGGCGCGCAGTGTTGACCCGGGATTCAAGTGAATTTTCCAGCCTGAGGTGCATCGCCTGCGCCTCTCTGGTCAGCTCCTGGTGGCGTTTTGCGTGCCACGTCGACACCTGATAACGGTCCAGACCAATTATGAGAAGAACGCCGATGATCGTTGTTGCGGCGAGGACGAAGCGTTTCACCCTCGAGCGTCCGTAGTTGTCTCACCCATCAATTTTTTGCCTGTCCCTGTCGTAGTGTACCACGGACGGGGCATGGGAGACTTCGGAATGATCCTCCCCTGCTTAAATGTGATTCCGCCCCAATTTTGACACAACTATGCCGCCCCTGTGGCGCGTACGCGCCTCATATTTGTCGATCCGTTTGTGTAGAGCGTTGGCGAGCGTCCGGTCTTTTCGTTGTAGTGCGTAAATTGGAAATTATGATACCATAAATCCACGGGGGACCACATGGCACTCAAGAAATCACAACTCTACAGCTCCCTCTGGGCCAGCTGCGACGAACTCCGCGGTGGTATGGACGCCTCCCAGTACAAGGACTACATCCTCACCCTGCTCTTCATGAAGTACGTCAGCGACAAGGCGGCCGCCGACCCGACCTTCCTCATCGATGTACCCGAAGGGGGCAGCTTTGCCGACATGGTCAAGCTCCGGGGCAAGACCAACATCGGCGAGGGGATCAATACGATCATCGCCCGCCTCGCCGAGGCCAACGACCTCAAGGGGGTGATTGATCCGGCGGACTTTGACGACGCCGGCAAGCTCGGCAGCGGCAAGGAGATGCAGGATCGCCTCTCAAAGCTG
>JAQIBO010000230.1 GCA_027859055.1 Spirochaeta sp. | reverse complement strand
GCGCTCTTCGGTCGCGTCAACGGGCGGTAAGGACGCCGGTTAGCGGCGCGGTCGGCGGCGGTGTCCGGCGCGCGATGCGGGTGTCCGACACGCACCCAATCAGTACGTATACCGGAGTTCAAACTCCAGATAGTGGTTTACCTCGTCGTCGTCGGTGGTGGTACGTCCGCCGCCGCCGTTGAGCCCGCCCGTCTCGCTCCACACATATACCAGCGGATTCTGGATGTACTCGAAGGTGTAGCCCGCCCCGAGGCGGATCGTACTCCGGCCGACCGGCGCGACGATGTCGCCGCTCAAGCCGGTCTGATACCGCCACTCGATATGCTCCTGCGTGAGGAATCCGAAGCGGTCGTTGTAGGTGAGGTCGCCCCGTGTCCAGTCGAGATCGTCGGGCTCGTTGCCGTCGTCGTAGACAAAGAACTCGCCCTCACGGCCGTTGTCGTAGTAACCGCCGTCGTTGAGGTACTGGTCGAGGTACTTCTCGGAGGCGTTGCCGTGACGTTGTAGCGAGCCCATCACCTCGAGCTCCAGCCATCGCGCCGGCGCGATTCCGGCGGTGATCCGGGCGCGGTCGGAGTTGGGCAGGAGCCCATTCCCGATACTGGTCCCTTGGTGGAGGTAGTTGTTGAAATTGGCCTCGGGGGTATACGGATCGAGTCCGGCGTGGCTGTACATATACGGAAAGACCGTCTCGTAACTTACTTCGAACATCGGTTCCCACCCGGCGTCAGGCGCCCACTGGATCGCCGAGGCGGTGGCCATCTTGTACTTGGTATCGAAGTCAAAACTCGCGAGGTCGTTGAAGCTCGCGTCATCGACGTAGACGATCACCGGTATACGAACGCCCGGAAGGGGGCGCAGATCCATGCTTGCGCCGATGAGCGAGTTGTCGGCGAACGCCGCGGTTCCCTGTGCGTGCCACATGAACTTGAGCGGGACCAGGTAGGCCGGTTCCAGCCGCGGGCCGAAAACCACCGCCTCAAAGATCGAAAGTTCGATCCAGTCGGTTGGCTGAAACCCGAAACTATGTATAAAGAGGTGTTTCCCGGGGACCTGGAGCGTGCGGTTCTCAAAATCGTCAAAGCCATCCTGGTTCACGTCGATATTCTTGGCGCTATCGATCTCGTCGATCTCTTTGAACACCGCGGTTGCGGTGTGCGATGAGAGCGTCCCGGTATATCGAAGCGGTCCAAGATCATACTGGAGGATAAAGTTGCCGGACTGCGGGGCGAAGCGACTGATCACCGGGCTCTCATCATGAAACGGGCCGTAGGAACGGCGGAAGATTCCCGCCTGGATCCACAGATTCTCCCACTCAAAGGTTGTCTGCGAGTTGATCTGCAGAAGCGTGTAGACATCCCGTCCGCGGATCGTCACTTTTGCGTTGTCATCCACGATATCGTCGGTCGCCCGCTCTCCCGACGGTAGGAGATCCGCGGCATCGCGTTCGATCGCGTACCCTCCGGCGCTTCCGCCGATCGAGATCGTCTCGTTCAGGTGTCCGCCGAAATCGACACCGATCGCCCCTTTCGGCTGGATCTCGTCGTCCCGGGTAAAGAGACGCGCCTCGGTGAACGGGGCGCCGTACAGGTTCTTATCCGGATCGCGCGGGGTGATCTCGGCGAGAAAACGCTCGGCTTCCTCCCGTTCTCGCACCGTTCCCCGAGCGATTACCGTATCGAGTACCGTTTCGAGCTCGGAGAGTGGATACGGTTGCATCACCGGAAGCTGATCCACAAGGCCGCGGGCCTGCCAGCGGTCGAGGGCGCGATATACCGGATGGTTGGGGTCCGAGGTCGGCTCAGCAACGAGGGCTGCCGGAAGAAGTATTGCGGCGATCAAAAGAGCGAGGATGCGCCGAAAAACACAATTTTTCATATAGCTATTACAATCGGTTTTCCCGGTGGCGTCAACTGAACGGGCGTTCGCGTATTCAGAGCGACCCCAATTCTTCGTCGGCGCTGGGGATATGGACGCGGCGCGCCCCTTTGTCACTGCTCTACGATCTCAGCCCGCGTCTTTTGCACACCGATAGATCGTTTCGTCCGGTCGGATTCCGTATCGTTGGATTTCCTCGGGGTTAAGGTGCGCTGCGAAATCGTCGGCCGTGACGTCAAACCCGGCGGCGCGGAGACGGGCTTCATAATCCAGTCCGTAGGTTCGACGATGGTCGTGATGCCCGAACGCGGCGCGGCGTCCTTCGTCGGTGGTGATCGAGGAATCCTCGTAGGTTTGTTCCCGCGTCCTGTCGATGGGGACCTGGAGTATCGCCCAGCCGGTGGGTTTGAGGACACGCCGCAACTCGGTCATCCCTGTGAGATCGTCCGGTACGTGCTCAAGGACGTGGCTGCAGAGAACGACGTCGAACGTACTGTCCGGGAACTGGATGTCGGTAATGTCCATCTTGATCTGCGCCCGTGGGGACCGCAGATCCGCGGAGAGATAATCGAGATTCGGTTGTCGAAGGAACGAGTGTTGAAACGTGAGTTCCGGAGCCACATGAAGGACTTTGAGGGTGTCGGTATAGAGATTCGTCTTCGAACGGAGATACAGAGACAGTAATCGATGGCGTCCGGAGGAGTCACAACGCGCACACTTGACGTTGGGACGCCGATTATACCCACCGGGCAGGAACGCTCGCGCATCGGTGCCGCAGCATGGGCAGTGAACCGTAGCCCCGGAATACCATGCCGCGCGGAGTCCCATATATGACCATTTGATCGCCGGTTGAAGCGCAGTTGGAATGAGTTTCTTGATGACTTGCTTTACGCCCATCGTAGTGCCTCTTCATGGATCGTGACTGTCTGTCCAGTCTGAGGACGGTTTCGTCGGTTGTCAACCGGCAACACGCCGGCCGAGGTGGTGGTCCGCACACCCTCAGCGCAGCCCCAGCGCCTCGTCGGCGCGGCCGAACGCAACGCTCCCGCACAGCTTTCGCAACCGATCAGCCGCGCGATCCAGATTGACGTAGTGGCGGAAGCGATAACTCCGCCGGATCCCTTCAACCCGCGGTTGCCCCGGGTCAACCTCCCACGGATGGAGGTAGAAGATCGGCGCCGTCGCCGCCTCCACGCCGCGGCGGAAGCCTGCCGCAAAGAGCGCGTAGGGGATCAGGCGGAAGTACCCACCGCCGCCCCAGGGGATCGCGCGGCCGGCGAACTGCAACGTCGCGATCGGGATCTCCAGGATCGATCGCGCTTGCGCGGATGCCCCGATCCCACCGGCTGCCGTCGCGTCGGGCAGCGGCGTTCCGGCCGCCGACAACGACGTCCCGGTTGTATCGATCTCGTACACCGGTCGCACCGAAGGACCTGAATTGTCGTCCTTCGGCCCACCACCAGATCCTGCGCTACCTGGATTTTCCGCGTCCCCGCCGGCTCCTGCGCTACCCGCAGATCGCCCGTCCTCAGAGGTCCTCCCGGTTACCAGGTCCTCGTCCCGCAGCTCCAGCGTCGCGTAGCGGTCGTGGCCGCTCACGGGAAAGACGCTCGAGTCGTAGCGGTGTCCGGTCTCGGCAAGCACATCGAGCGCCCACGGCGTGATCGAGAAGCTCGGTGCGCGGTAGCCCAGCACGGCCTCACCGCTGAGCTCCTCCAGCACGCCCTTCGCCCGGATTACGTCCTCGCGGAACGCCTCCGCGGTCTGGTCATAGACCAGCTCGTGCCCGTAGCCGTGGCTCGCGATTTCGTGGCCTGCGGCGTGGATGCGACCGATCAGCGCGGGAGAGCGTTCCGCGACCCACCCCAGACAGAAAAAGGTCGCCCGCGTCCCGGTGTCGGCAAAGATCTCGAGGAGCCGTTCGGTGTTCGCTTCAACACGGTACTCCCGCTCACCCCAGCTCTCACGGGAGATCACACTCTTGAGGTTCTCTACCTGGAACCAGTCCTCCAGGTCGATCGACATAATCGCGTTTTTACTGTCCACCACCGTGCGGATCCGCCTTTCGGTTATTCGTTTTCCGAACATGAATTACGACACATTACGACGGCAATACCGCCGATAACGCAAAAAACACCACGTAACGTTTTCTCTCATAATGGTTTAGTCGATCATTATCCGCACGGTGGTGGACACTACCTACGATACACGATATCCCCGGCGCCGGAACTCCCGCGCCTCCGTCCGATTCGGCCAGGTGAAGTAGCTTCCTTCGGCGGCCAGCGGTCGCGCCGTCGCCTCACCGCGGTAGAGCTCGTCCAGAAACGCCCAGAGCGCACGGGCGGAGTTTTCCTTCGTGATCGTCATCAGCTCTTCGAGACTCATCCCGGGAGTGATCGGAGTTCGCGCCTGAAAGAGTACGTCCCCCGCATCCAGTTCCGGCACCATCTCGTGGATCGTCAGAACCGATTCCCGCTCGCCGTGGTACATCTGCCAGAAGTTGGGCAGCATCCCGCGGTAGCGCGGCAGCGGTGCGTTATGCAGGTTGATCGCCCCGATCCGCGGTATCCCGAGCATCGTCTTCCCAAAGATCTGGCTCGCCGAGACGGAGATCACCAGATCGATCTCCCGCTCCCGGAGCCATGCGTGAAATGCCGCGCCGTTGACGTTGTTCTCCCGCGGTGGCCGTTCCGCGCCCGTGCGTCCTATGGACCGTTCCGCCGGCAGCTCCACCATCGTAATTCCCGCTGTCCGGCAGAAACCATCGATCCCCGTGCCCCACGCCTTGGATGCGGCGTATCGGAAAAGCATTCTGACGAACCCGAGGGTTCCGTAGAGCGACCAGATCCGCCCCGCCAGCCCCAACCGGCTCGTATTGCCCAGCGAGGGCTGCACCATCACCCCGTGGATCCTCACTCGATCGCCGTGATCCGGCACCCCCCCGAGGAACTCCCGAAAGAACGCGCCGATATAAAAGGGATCCTCCTGGGTAACGATCACTACGTTGAGCGGCCGGTCGTAGGGCCCGCCTCCCCAGCGTCGCGTTACGTCTTTCATCGGTTGTTCATCAGCTGGGAGTTGGTTACCGGTGTCCGTCACCGGCCCTGCCCACCAAGGATCGTCAGGATCGTCTTGAGCGCGATTTTCACATCAAGCACAAAGGAGATGTTTTTCACGTAGTACAGGTCGTAGGTCAGTTTCACCGCTGCATCCTCGGTGCTGGCACCGTAGCGGTACTGCACCTGCGCCCAGCCGGTCAGTCCCGGCCGCACCAGGTGGCGCAAATGGTAGTGGGGGATCTCCGCGGCAAGCTGGGAGACAAACTCCGGCCGTTCCGGCCGTGGCCCGATCAGGCTCATCTCCCCGGTCAGGACGTTCCACAACTGGGGAATCTCGTCCAGCCGGGTGGCGCGGATAAAGCGCCCGATCGGTGTCACCCGCGGGTCCTTCTCGGTGGCCCACTGGGCACCGTGTTTCTCCGCGTCGGTGTACATCGAGCGAAACTTGTAAATCCGGTAGTGCTGGTCGTTGCGCCCCACCCGTATCTGGCTGAAAAGCGCCGGACCGGGGCTGGACACTTTGACCAGCAGCGCCGTAACGCCGGCAAGGAGCAGAAACAGCGGCAGAAAAAGAATAACCGCAAAGAGGTCCCCCAGCCGCTTGACCACGGTGTATCCCTTGTTGCCGCCGCGGTTGAAGTTCTCCAAAAACCACGACTCCTTGGTGGAGTAGATCGGGATCGATTCCAGAAAGCGTTCCCAGAAGCTGGTGAGCTGAAAAAACTGCACCCGCAGCGGCAACAGTTCGTACAGGTCGGTGTATATCGAGCTGTACCAGCTGTCGCTGACGATAATCGAATCGATGTGCAGGTCCGCCACGCGTTCTTTCAGCTCCGAGACCGATTTGAAAATATGGACATTCGGCTGCTGGGCGATTTCCGGCAACGGCTGCGCCGGATCACACACGATCGCCGCTACCCGGAACCCCTGCCGCTTCTGCCGGTTGATCTCCATCGCCAGTTCCGCCGCGTACTCATCGGACCCGATAATTGCGACAAATTTGGTGATCGCCAGGGAGTCGATAATCCGGGTGAAGACAAACCGCCACCCGTAAAACAGCGGTATGAAGACAAGCACCAGAATCGCCAGGTTGCGGCGGGGGGTGATATCCACCACATCGATAAACAGGTAAATGAAGGTAATCGCGATCGCCACATTGGCAAACATCGCCACCATGAATTTACGGTGGTTGAACGGTGCGTTGATATTGTACATTTCGAGGACGTAAAACGCGACGATCCACAGAAAAAAGATCGCCAGAAAGGTGTACAGGTGCTGGTCAAAACGCTCAGGGAAATTTGCTGCGTCGTAGCGGGAGAGCAGCATCAGGCTCAACGCCCCGATCATAATCGCGTAGTCGCCGACCGCGAGGAGTATCTTAATCGTGTTTCTGCGCATCGTCACTGTGTCCCTCAGTCTATCGAACACCACCGGCGCCCGCAACTGTTACCGCTCGGGCCAGGAGTGTTCAGGGGCGTGGTTATTCCGCCGGAGCGATGATATATTCCACCCCTATGATCGATTTTCGAACGAAACATCACGTTTCTCAACTGCCGGCACGCCGTTTTTTTGGTGTTCTCGCGCTTTTCGGCTTTTTTATCGCGCCGACCGTCTCGCTCCCGGCGCAAGTCGCCGCCATTCTCGACGAGATTCCCGACCGCGCCCGCGCGGAGCTCCTTGCTCAGCGGAGCGTGTCGCGAACCCATACCGACGCAAAAGAGATTGAGCTGGCGCCGCGCTTTCCCGGTGTTGATGAGGCGATCGACGATCTCCGGAAGATCGGTACCAACATCGTCTCGGAACGGCTGATCCTGGTGGACGGCCCCGTGGCGGACGAGGGGATCGTGACGGTGTTCAACGCGCTCCTCGCGGTGAGTGAGCTCTCCTATCTGGAGTACTACAACCGGGAAAACGAGACGTGGCACGACCTGTTCAAGGAGTCCTACCGCGTCGACGACGAGGATGATCTCAACCGACAGCCGGATCTGCAGGTGCAACAGATCCCTCCGGCGCTGGAAATCCCGGTCCTGCAGGGGCTCCCGCCGTTTGGTGACGTACTCCAGACGTACCGATACGGCGCGGTCTCCCACGCCGGCGTTGACGGATTCCGGTTTTCCAGCGAAAACGAGTGGGATATCCGCTATCGCCGTATTCGGGTGGTCAAGCCCGGCGAGATGGTGACCTACGCGTGGGTGCTTCGTGGCGACGACTACGTGCTGATGTACGGGATTGGTGCGGCAAAGGTGTTTACCGGGTTCGGGCTGTTTCGCGACCGCATTGAAAACAGCTTCACCTCCCGCACCGACGGGTTGTTCAACTGGCTGTCCGATAACTACCTGGACGAGCTGTAGCACCGGAGGGGTTTCATCGTGAACGTTCGCCGTTTCATTCCAGGGACCGCGACAGGCGTTTTCCTGTGCGTCGTATTCGTCCTGGCGCTCGCGCCCTTCGGCATCGCACCACTCGTCGCCCAGAACCAGCAAAAACAATACGCCCTGCGCTCCGCCGAGTACGAGGCGCTGCGCACGCTGTATATCGCCCAGGGGCGCGCGCTGCCGTTCAGCTCCGGTCCGTTCAGTGAGGCGGAGATCCGCCTCGCCATGGACCGCCTCGACACCCGGGTGATGTCCGCCGCCGGGCGCCGCCAGTTTGACTGGCTCCGGGAACGGATCGCCGCGGAGTCCGGCGCGGGTGACCCGGCCTACCAGGAAGAGGACGGCCGTTTCGCCTTCGACATCGGCGCGGAGTTTTCCGTTGAAAGCTACCTTCATACCGATCCGGACAACCGCTACTGGCAGTACCGCTGGGAGGACCGGATGCCGTTTGCCCGCTTCCCGATGGAGGCGTGGGTTGGGTCCCACGCCTACGGTATGTTCGACCTGGCGTTTCCCAAAAACATACCCGATTTCAGCATCTATCCCACGTACCAGAGCACCGGGCAGTATCGCTTTGACGAGAACGGCGAGTACGAGCTGGACACCGCCGAGGAAGATCCCTGGACCAACTGGCCGGTGGTTCCCGGAGCGCTGGATATTCAGTTTCCCCACCGCGCCTATATCGCCGTCGGCGGGGAGCGCTGGAGCGCCTCCCTCGGCCGCGACCAGATCGACGGGGGCAACGGGCGCACCGGCAATCTCTACATCTCCGACTACGTCGAGTGGTATGACAGCCTGCAGTTTTCCACCTTCTGGGATCGCTTCAAGTTTTCCTGGATGTGGGTCAGCCTGGACGGGACGCTCACCGACGAGGAGTTTGAGTACGAGAGTCGCGAGGTGACCGGTGAGTCCACCGCCACCTACTACGACCCCGGTGCGGAGCACAAAAACCTGCTCGCCCAGCGCTTTGAGGTGCGCCTGTGGGAGCGGCTCGGTCTCGCCTACACGATGGGCATCATCTACGGGCGGGAATACGTGGAACTTCGCCACATCAACCCGATTTACGACTACCACAACCTGTACACCAACTCTCTGTGGGTGGGAAACGCCCTGCGGAGCTACGAGTTTGACCTGGCCGTTGCGCCGGGGGTATCCCTGTACGGCGTCGTCGCTCCCGACCAGTGGACCAGTCCGCTGGAGCCGGAAACCGACCTGGCGCAGGAACCCACCGCGTTTGCCGCCCTCGTCGGGGTGGACACCCGGGTACCCGCCGGCGACGGCTTTGTGCACACCACCCTTGAGGGCGTCTACGCGAGCCCGTGGATGCACATTCACAACCACCCCCTGACCAGTATCACCACCCGGCGCTTTGTGATGGCCCACCACAGTGACGGTCCCACCCAGCTGTGGTACGACAAGCCGATCGGTCATTACGGCGGGAACGACTTCGTGCTGGTCTGGCTGGATTCCTCCTACGGGGTCTCCGGGCGTTACCGTTACGGCTTCAGCGCCTCCTGGGAGGGAGACGGGTCGGTGCCGATAAACGCCCTGTTGGAAAGCAAAGTCGACCGCGACCTGCGCCCGGATCCGGTGTCCACCAGTGAGGCGAAGATGACCGCACCCTCCTCGGGCTACGAGGATGCGCTGGGACGTACCCGCCCGGCGATGTACACCACCGCGCTGACGCTGTACGGCGATGTCTATCCGACCGGAATCGGTCGCTTCAATGCCGACGCGGGTAGCGCGGAACGAACGCTGCGGATCGGTTCGGAACTCTCGGCCCAGTGGACCAAGAACCGGTACAACCTGCCGGAGCCGTGGATGTTTGACCTGCAGTGGGTCGTTTCCACTACGATCGGGTTTTGATCGAGTAGGCATCACCGGTCTGCGGTGCTATATTGCCAACGTGGCCGATAAGGGTAAACCCTTCAGCATTCCCCTCCTCTCGCACGCTTTAACGCAAACTGCCCGGTTTTTTGAGGTGGTCGGGTTGTTTGCCGTCTTTTTCGGGCGTCTGTTGCGGGTGTCCATCCGTCGGCCGTTTCGGCTGCGCCTGTTTGTGGAACAGTTCGAACGGATCGGTCTCCAGTCGATCGGGATTATCGCCCTGTCCAGTCTGGCGATCGGCATGATCTTCACGCTGCAGATCGTGATGCTCATGGCGGCGTTTCAGGCGGAGATCATGGTCGGTGCCGCCGTTGGCATGACCCTCGCCCGGGAGCTGGCGCCGGTGATCACCGCGCTGATGCTGATCGCCAAGAACGGCTCCGCGATGACCGCCGAGATCGGCACGATGCGCGTGACCGAGCAGATCGACGCGATGGAAACGATGTCGGTGGATCCGATTCACTATCTTGTGTTGCCCCGTGTGGTTGCCAGCATTCTCGCCTTTCCCGTGCTCACCGCGCTTGCCAACATCGTCGGTCTTGCGGGAAGCTATGTTGTGGCGATATATCTGCGCGGCGTGGACCCCGGTGCGTTTCTCGACCAGCTCTACCGGACGGTTGACCCCACCGATGTGATCTCCGGGCTGATCAAGGCGGCGGTGATGGGTCTGATGATGGCGACGATCTGCTCGTTTTTCGGCTTCAACACCCAGCGCGGCTCCAAAGGGGTCGGCGAGGCGGCGACCACCGCGGTGGTGACCTCCTCGGTGGGAATCCTCGTCGCCGACTATATCATGGCGGATCTCATGTTGAAGGTGATGTACTGATGGAACCGATCGTCGTGGTTGAAGGGCTCAAAAAGAGTTTCGGTGACAACGCGGTGCTTGACGGGGTGAGTATGGCGTTTCCCGAGGGGGAGGTCACCTCCATTATCGGGCAGAGCGGAACCGGCAAGAGCGTCCTGATTAAACACATCATCGGGATCATGAAGCCCGACGCGGGAACGGTGTGGTACCGGAATGAGAACATCTTTGCCGCCACACCGGCGCGGCAGACCGAGATTCGCCAGCGGTTTGCCTATCTCTTTCAGGATTCCGCCCTCTTCGATTCGCTCACGGTGGAGGAAAATATCGCGTTCCCCCTGGTGGAATCGCTGCGCATTAAGGACAAGGAAAAGATCGAACGGACAGTTGTCGAAAAACTGGAGTGGATCGGTCTTCCTGAGGTGCGAAAGGTGTACCCCTCGGAGCTCTCCGGGGGGATGCGCAAACGGGTCGGGCTGGCGCGAACGCTGGCGATGCAGCCGGAGGTGCTTCTTTTTGATGAACCGACTACCGGTCTGGATCCGGTCCTTGCGGAAAGCATCAACGATCTGATCGTTCGCGTAAACGGGGAGTTCGGGATCACCTGCATTCTCATCACCCATGATATTCAGGCGACGTTCCGTATTTCCGATTACATCGGTTTCCTGTATGATGGACAAATCAGGGCAAAAGGGACCCCCGCCGAGGTGGTTCGGTCTGACCACCCGGTGCTGCAACGCTTTATTTCCAACTCGTTTAACGAGTTAGAGGTGTAGGCCGTGAGCCGATATATAAAAATTGGACTGTTCGTAACCGTTACAACCGTTCTCCTCATCGGCTACATGTTGCGCACCGCCGATACGGTCGGTGGCAGTGGTGGCAGCTATACGGTTCATGCGTACATGGAAGACGCCAGTGGTCTTGTGGTCGACTCGGCGGTGCGCCTTGCCGGTGTCCAGGTGGGGCGACTGACCGATATCCAACTGGACGAAAACCGCGCCCGTCTCACCATAGAACTGCAGGACGATGTCCAGATCGCCGAGGATTCGATCATTTCCAAGCAGACTTCAAGTATGCTCGGTACCGCCACGGTGGCGATCAACCCCGGGAACGGACAGGGGGCGATGCTGCAGGACGGAGATGTCGTCCGTAACGTGCGCCAGCAGGCGGCGCTGTCCGACGTGATGGTGAACGCCAACGACCTTGCCGCTGAGGCAACCAGTTTTGTAACCGAGTTAAACCGCTACCTCGCCGAAGAGGGCACAATGGACGCCCTCGACGAAATCGTCGATGTGGTACGCCAGACAACGCTCTCGGCCAGTCAGCTGATTGAGGAGAACCTGCTTCTCGTTCGCGCGTCGATGCAGAACGTGGAGGAGTTCACCGGGCGGGTCAACCAGGATTCGATTCGCCAGATCATGACGCTCCAGGAAATTCTCGATAACACTGCCAGTCTCACCGCCCGGCTCGACCAGCTGGTCGGGGACAACGACGAGTCCCTCACCCGCAGCATTCGCGGTATCGAAGAAAATCTCACCGAGCTCCGCGCCGTTCTCGCCTCGGTGCAGACGAGCGCCGACAACGTCGCCGAGGTCACGCAGATCGTCCGTGACGGCGACAGCACCGTCGGAAAGCTTCTCACCAACGACGAGTTCTACGAGCGTGTCGACCGGATCGCCGGCAAGACCGAGGAGTTTATTGATTCGACGATCGGCCTGGGGATTCAGGTCGGGTTTCAAAGCGATTACCTGATCGAACAGAACAGCGCGCGCAGTACCTTTGATCTGCGTCTCAGCCCGGGTGAAAAAGACAAGTACTATTCGATCGGGGTCACGAGCACCCCCGTACCGACGGAGATGGAGACGCGTACCGAGACGGTTACCACCCAGTCCGGCACCACCACGACCCGCATTGAAGAGGAGAACGTCCGCACCGATGAGCTCAAATTCAACGCCCAGCTTGCTCGCACGTGGGGCCCCCTTACCGTCCGGGGCGGGGTCATCGAAAACACCGGCGGCGTCGGCGTCGACCTGCGCCCGATCGACCAGTTCGCCGTGAGCGCCGAGGCGTTCGACTTTGGCGCCGAGGACGGCGTGTACCTGCGCAGTACCGGTACGATCTACCCGTTTCACGACCCGGACAGCACCAACCCGGTAAACTGGATCTTCATCAACGGTGGTATCGATGACATCATGGGCGTGTACGAGCGTGACTTTTTTGTCGGCGCCGGGGTGCGCTTCACCGACCAGGACCTGCGCGGACTGGTGGGGTTTATCCCGGTGAACTGATCGGTCGCCGCCGCGGCGCACCGATTTGTGAAATTTCCCGGTTTTTTTTGCTTCCCGTGCAAGCAGCATGTACCCCAGCGCAGTGGGTATGGGTATGAAACGTACATACCACCCGACACTCCCCCCACCCACCGTCCATGTGCGCGCCGACGCGTTCGCGCGCTTTCGCAGCAACCACCGCCGCCGTGAGGAACTGTGCGGACTGCCCCTTGCGGCGGTGCGCGCGCTCCTCGGTGCCCGGGAAGCGCGTTTTTCCGGGTACCTCACCATTCGCAGCGACCTCGCCGCGCCGGCGTACCTGGAGGTGCCCTTTGTCCGCCGGGCGTGGCGGCTGCTGCACTTCCTCGGGGAAGAACAGACCGGTGGTGACGACCCGCTGCGGGCGGATCGGTTCCCCGCCTGGCTCCCCGCCGCGGGGGACCGCGTCGCTGACGGGTCTACCGTCGCAGAGGACTCTCCGCAGGCGATCCCGGCCTCGCGAGTTGCGGAAATCGCCGGGCGGTCCCGCATTCCGATCTCCTGGTCGATGACGCGGGTTCTCGGCATGGACCGGCAGACGGCGCGAGTGAACATCGGCGTTCTTCTGACGATCCTCACCGCTGCGGGACTGCTTGATCCCGCCGAGCCCACCGGCCTCACCGCCCCGGCGCGCGCGTTCATCCGGACCGGTACCGTCGGAGAGTTCTACAAGGCGCTGTGTCTCCGCGTCTTCAACCGCGTCCCCTGGGTGTTTGACGACGCCCTGCCCCCGCTTGCGGCGGTGCAGCTCAACGGGCTCTTTCTGACCTATGCGATCACCTCCGCCGTCGACGGTCTCTCGGCGTGGGAGCTGGCAGGGCGTCTTGCCGCGCTCTCCCATACGCTGCGGGTGCAGTCCGACCGGGACTACTGGGTGAGTGACACCGCCACGATGGCCACGGTGATCCACGCCCGCTTTCTGTCACGGGTGGGGCGGATGCTCGGTCTCTTTGAGGAGGCGGGTGACGGCCCCGGCATCACCGACCCGGTCCGGATGCCGTACCGGACAACCGGGCTGTGCCGACGCACCTTCTGCTGGCAGTTGTAATTCAACACAAAGTACCGACAAAAGGAATGCAAAAAGATCCATCCTGCGTTACTATTGGTCCACTTGAGGAGGCGGGATGGCTGAAAAGATTCTTGAGACGCGTCACATCGTCAAGCAGTTTCCAAAGGTCCTGGCCAACGACGACATAAATATCACCCTCTACAAAGGTGAGATTTTGTGTCTGCTCGGTGAAAACGGCGCCGGCAAAAGCACGCTGATGAACGTTCTTTACGGCCTGTACAAGCAAACCGCCGGCGAGATTTTCCTCGGCGGGAAGCCGGTGGAGTTCTCCTCACCCCGCGACGCGATCGACAACGGTCTCGGCATGGTCCACCAGCACTTCATGCTTGTTGAAACACTCACCGTGACCGAAAACATCATTCTCGGTTCCGAACCCGGAAAGGGACCGCAGATCGACTACCGCACCGCCCGGAAGCAGGTGATGGAACTCAGTTCCCGGCACGGTCTCAAGATCGATCCCGATGAAAAGATCATGAACCTCTCGGTGGGACTGCAACAGCGCGTTGAAATTCTCAAGGCGCTGTACCGCAAGGCGCGCATCCTCATCCTCGACGAGCCGACGGCGGTCCTTACCCCCCAGGAAGTGGAGGAGCTGTTTACCGTCATCAAGGGGCTCCGGGACAGCGGCGTCTCGATCATTATCATCACCCATAAACTGGACGAGGTGAAGGCGATCTCCAGCCGCGTGTACATTCTTCGTCGCGGCAGGATAGAGGGTGAGCGGAACACCGCCGACGTTTCCAAAGCGGACCTCGCAAACCTGATGGTCGGGCGCAGCGTCGTCCTCACGGTGGAACACACGGACCATCAGGTGCAGTCGGAGCCGGTTTTTCAGATCGAGGATCTCGTTGTGCGCGACGACCGCCACGTCGCCGCCCTGAACGGCCTTTCCCTCGATGTGCGCCCCGGTGAGGTGGTCGGCATCGCCGGGGTGGACGGCAACGGTCAGTCGGAGCTTGCCGAGGCGATCATGGGCCTCCGCGGGGTGGAACGCGGCGTCATGCGCCACCACGGTGAGGATATCGCGGGGCTGTCCACCCGGGAGCGCATCGACCGGCGGATCAGCTACGTCCCCGCCGACCGCCACCGCTTTGGACTGGTGCTGCCCTTTTCGGTGGCGGAAAATATCGCCATCGGATACCACGATCGCCCGCCCAATTCCCGCGCCGCCGGGTGGGCGCTGGACTACCGCGCCATGGAGGCGCGTGCGGGCGAGCTGATCGATGACTTCGACATTCGTACCTCCGGACCCCGGGCGTCCGCGGGAACCCTCTCCGGCGGCAACCAGCAAAAAGTGATTCTTGCCCGGGAGTTCACCCGGAACCCGGACTTCCTCCTGGTGAGCCAGCCCACCCGCGGCCTGGACGTCGGGGCGATCGAGTACATCCACTCGCAGATTCTGGCGATGCGCGATCGCGACGTCGGGGTGCTCCTGATTTCCCTCGAACTGGAGGAGGTGTTTACCCTGGCAAACCGCATTCTCGTACTGTACGAGGGAGAGATCGTCAAAGAGCTCGTTACGAAAGACACCGACGAACGGGAGGTCGGCCTGTACATGACCGGCGGGAAGGAGCGTACCGCATGAGTACGCCACAGACGAAGGACACACGTCATCTGCTGTCTCAGGCACTCCTTGCCGGAACCATCCTGCTCGCCGTGGCCGGCACGGTGCTGTGGCTCGGTGCAACGGTGAGCGGCGGCGAAACGGTATATTTCTGGGGTATCTGGCTCATCGTCGCCGCTGGGGGTGTCTATCTCCTGCGGGTGTTCGTTGACAAAGGACATGCGGAACTGGTCAGCCTGGTGCGCCGAAGCGCGCGGCAGATGATCGTCCCGTTGCTTGGCGTGGCGGCGGCGATCGTCCTTGGCGGTATTCTCATGATCGCGACCGGATACGATCCGTTCACCGCATACCAGGCACTCTTTTTCGGCGGTCTGGTGCGGAACTGGCACATATCGGTTCTCAACGCCGCACCGCTGATTTTCACCGCGTTGTCGGTGGCCTTTGCGTTCAAAGCGGGCCTCTTCAATATCGGTGCCGAGGGACAGTACTACATGGGTGCGATGGCCGCCACGTGGATTAGCCTGCGCTTCGCCCTGCCGGGTATCGTCAGTATTCCCGTGGCGTTTGTTTTTGCCGGGCTCCTCGGGGCGGCGTGGGCGATCGTTCCCGCCTTTCTCAAGGTGCGCACCGGCGCGCATGAGGTTATCACCACGATGATGCTTGCCCACACCGCGCGCTACCTGTCGCCGATATTTATCCGCGCCAACGGTGGCGACCCCGCCAACAGCACCCATCCCTACGTTACCACCGAGATTCCCGAGGTGACGTGGCTGCCACGCTTTCAGGAGTTTCTGCCGCAGGCGAACTACCGCGTCCACACCGGTATCCTCATCGCCGTCGCGGTGGCGATCGTGATCCACTATCTGCTCTACCACACCGCCGTCGGATTCGAAATCCGTGCCGTCGGCGAGAACCGGGACGCCGCCCGGGCGCAGGGCATCTCGGTGGGAAAGAATATCTTTCGCGCCCTGCTGATCGCGGGCTTTCTCGCCGGTCTTGCCGGATTCAACCAGGTGAACGGTCTGGACCATCGCCTCTTTGAAAATCTCCAGGCGGGGTACGGATGGAACGGTATCTCCGTTGCGCTGCTTGCCGGCGGGAATCCGATCGGGGTGGTCTTCACCGGCCTCCTGTGGGGCGCCCTCGATGCGGGTGGGCAGTTCATGGCGCGGACCACCCAGACCCCCAGCGCGATCGTTGAAATCGTGAAAGGCACGATCCTCTTTCTCGTCGTCGCCCGTTACATCTACACGGCGATCGGCAACTGGCGTCGTCGCAAGGCGCGGGAGCGGCACATAAAGGCGGAACTCGCCGCCGCGGACGAGGGGGCGTAAGATGCTTGATTATGATTTCATGGTAAACCTGCTGTCGGCGATGATTCGCAACGCCACTCCCATCGCGCTGGCGGCGATCGGAGCGGTGGTCTGTGAACGCTCCGGCATCGTCAATATCGCGATGGAAGGTATCATGACCGTCGGGGCGTTTACCGCGGCGATCGTCGCCGGGATGACGGGGAATCCATGGCTGGGACTGATGGCGGCGATCTTTTTTGGCGGACTGTTCAGCATGATCCACGCGTTTGCCACCGTCACCCTCCACCTCAACCACGTGGTGAGCGGGGCGGTGCTCAACGTACTTGCCCTCGGGATCACAGCCTATCTGATGATTACGATCATCGGACATCCGGGCACCACCGACGCGATTCCTCAGGGGCTGGGGGAGTTCCGCTGGGCGGTTCCCGTGCTCTCGAGCATTCCCGTGATCGGACGGATGTTTTTTGACCAGACGCCGATCGTGTACTTCAGTTTCATCCTCATTCTGGTTTTTACGTGGTTTCTCCAACGCACCAAGCTGGGGCTCCACGTTCGCGCCGCCGGTGAGCATCCCCTGGCGCTGGAGACGATCGGTGTATCTGTGTACAAGATGCGCTACTTCGGCGTACTGGTGAGCGGGCTGGTCGGCGGTATGGCCGGGGCGTACCTCTCCATCGAGGGGAACGTCAGTTTTACCGAAGGGATGACCGGGGGGCGCGGATTTATCGCAATGGCGGCGATGATTTCCGGCGGATGGCACCCGATCGGGGCGTTTATTGCGGCGCTCTTTTTCGGGTTTGCCGAGGCGTTGCAGGTTCGCCTGCAGATCTTTGAGGTTGCCAACGTCCCGGAGGAGTTGTTTATTATCCTGCCCTATGTGCTGACGGTGGTCGCTGTCGCGGGCCTGGTGCGGCGCAGCCGGCCGCCCAAGGCGGTGGGAACCGATTTCATGATCGAACGTACGGAAGATTGACTCTCGGTCGATTGCCCGATACACGCGGGGGGTGTATACTCCCCGGTAGTACTAAAAGAACATCCCAAAAGGAGGGATTAAGATGAAAAAGATTTCAATTTTACTGTTGGTCCTGTTTGCGGCGCTTGCGCTGGTGCTGACCGGTTGTGGCCAGGACGAAGTGGTTGCCGACCAACCCGCCGAGGACGCGGAAGCGGCAGAGGCCGAAGCGGATCCGATGATCGCGGCGATGGCTACCGACGTCGGTGGTCTTGGAGACAAGAGCTTTAACGACGGTGCGTATGCCGGCCTCGAAATGGGCGCGGACCTTGGATTTGAGGCGCGCGTTGTCGAGTCCAACCAGCAGACCGACTACATTCCGAACCTGACCGGCCTCGCCGAAGATGGCGCGGAGATCGTGTTTGCCGTTGGCTTCCTCATGGAGCAGGCGGTCAAGGAAGCGGCGCAGATGAACCCGGACACCTATTTCGGTGGTATCGACATCGGCGGCGACCCGGAAATTCCCAATTTCCAGGGGATTCTCTACAAGGAAGAGCAGAGCGGCTTTCTCGCCGGCGTGGTTGCCGGACACATGACCGCCGAGTTCTCCGACGCTTCTCCCAAGCTCAACCCCGACCCGGTTGTCGGCGTTGTACTCGGTATGTTCATTCCGCCGGTAGAGCGCTATGAGGTCGGCTTTATCCAGGGTGTAAAATACGCCAACCCCGACGTCGAGGTTCTCTCGGTGACCGCCGGTGACTTCACCGACCAGGCGCGCGGTAACGAAGCCGCCACGGCGATGGGTGAGCAGGGCGCGGACATTATCTTCCACGCCGCCGGTCTCACAGGTCTTGGCGCGATTCAGGCTGCAAAAGACGCAGGCATTCTCGCAATCGGTGTAGACGTAGACCAGAACAACGTCGCCCCCGACACGGTCTTGACCAGCGCGATCAAGAAGATCCCCGAATCGGTGTACGTGGTCCTCGAAAGCGTCGCCAATGATAACTTTGAAGGCGGCACTAAGTCCTACGGCCTCGCCGAGGACGCCACCGGCATCGCACCGTTCCACGGATTCGATGACGTGGTGCCCCAGGAAGTGAAAGATGCGGTTGCCACCGCCCGTGAGGACATCCTTTCCGGTGAGATCGAAGTCGCCACAACGCGTGCGGAAATCGAGGACCTTCTCGACTGATCCTCATGTGTACTCGGCCGGGCTCCCGCGGGAACCCGGCACGGCGCTCCGAGAGAGCGCCTGACCGTGATACAATACCGACCGGGTGGCCCCTGCTGCCCGGTTTTTTTACGCCCGACGGAGGTTTGACATGGACCCACGCATTCAGGCGGTGACAACCGCCGTAGACACAATTTCAGCCCGCACCGCGGTAAAGCCGACGGTCGGCCTCATTCTCGGCAGCGGCCTCGGTGTTCTGGGAGACGATATTCCCGGTGCCGACATGATTCCCTATGAGGAAATTCCCGGGTTTCCGGTCAGTACCGTTGAAGGCCACGCAGGCCGGCTCGTATTTGGCGACCTTGGCGGCAAACAGGTGGTGATCATGCAGGGCCGCTTTCACTACTACGAGGGCTACTCGATGGACGAGGTGGTCTTTCCCGTGCGGGTGATGAAGCTCCTCGGCGTGGAAACGCTTTTGGTGACCAACGCCGCCGGGGGAGTGAACACCGCGTTCCTTCCCGGAGACCTGATGCTCATAACCGACCACATCAAGCTCTTCACCGACAGCCCCCTGCGGGGACACAACATCGAGGCGTTTGGACCCCGCTTTAACGACATGAGCACCGCCTACACCCCGGCGTTGCGGCGCCTGGCAAAAGAGGTCGCCGCCACGGCGGGAATCGATGTGCGCGAAGGCGTCTACGCCCACATGCCGGGGCCCAGCTTTGAAACGCCGGCGGAAATCCGCATGCTCCGCACCCTCGGTGCCGACGCCGTGGGAATGTCCACCGTGCCGGAGGTGATCACCGCGGTCCACGCCTCAATGGAGGTTCTCGGAATCAGTGCGATCAGCAATATGGCCGCGGGAATTCTGGATCAGCCCCTCAACCACGAGGAGGTGATTGAAACGGGGCGCATGGTGCGCGACAAGTTTGTCACGCTGGTCAAGGCGATTGTGGAGGCGATGTGAGCGACCCGGACGCAAACGGGGCGGTTCACATGCCCGCAAATATTATCGCCGACGCCTCACTCGCCGCGGAGGGGAACCGCAAAATCGAGTGGGTCCGCCGCAACATGCCGATCCTGCGCGGCCTGGAGGAGCGTTACGCCGCTGAGCAGCCGTTTGCCGGGCTGCGCGCCGCGGTAAGCGTCCACCTTGAGGCCAAGACCGCCTATCTGGCGCTGGTGCTTGCCGCCGGTGGCGCCCAGGTGGCGGTCACCGGCAGTAATCCCCTGTCCACCAAGGACGACGTCGTCGCCGCCCTGGCGGAGCGCGGCCTCCGGGTCTACGCCGTTCACGGCGCCGACCGTGCCGCGTTTGAACACCACCAGCAGACCGCCCTCACCATTACTCCGCACATCGTCATCGACGACGGCGGCGACCTGGTGCACCACCTCCACGAGGGCTCGGCGGCGCACGCCGGCGCCGTTATCGGCGCGTGCGAGGAAACCACCGCGGGGGTCCTCAGAAACCGGGCGCGCGCCGCCGCGGGGCAGCTCCGCTTTCCGGTGATCGCCGTCAACGACGCGTACATGAAACACCTCTTCGACAACCGCTACGGCACCGGCCAGAGCACCCTGGATGCGATGATGCGCACCACCAACCTGCTGGTGACCGGTACCACCGTCGTGGTCGCCGGTTACGGCTGGTGCGGCCGGGGCATCGCGATGCGCGCCGCCGGAATGGGCGCCCGGGTGATCGTCTGCGAGGTGGACGAGATCAAGGCGCTGGAGGCGGTGATGGACGGCTATGAGGTGCTGCCGATGGCCGAGGCGGCCTCCCGGGGCAACTGGTTTATCACCACCACCGGGGTCCGGGACGTAATCACGATAGCCCACATCCAACGCATGCCCGACGGCGCAATCCTCGCCAACGCGGGGCACTTTTACGACGAGATCGACCTGGACACCCTCGCCGCGGAGGCCACGGAACGCGTGGAGGTGCGGGACAACCTCACCGGGTACCGCCTCGGCAACGGGCGCTGGATTAACGTGATCGCCGACGGCAAAATCGTGAACATCTCCGCCGCCGACGGCCACCCCGCGGAGATCATGGACACCAGCTTTGCCGTCCAGGCGCTCAGCGCCGAGTACCTGGTCACAAACGCCGGCGACGCTGCGCGCTCCGGCACACGCACCTCTCCAGCGCTTTCCCCGGAGGTAATTCCCGTCCCGCGGGAAATAGACTACCAGGTAGCCCGCCTGCGCCTCGCCGCGTTCGGCGTCAGCCACGACCACCTCACCCCGGCGCAGGAACAATACCTGAGCGATTTTGTGAAGTAACGCCGGCGCCGACCATTACAAAAATGTAATTTTCCCGTAAGATCCGGGTAATCCCCGACTGGTACCTATCGGAGGTAACCATGGTAGCGTTTCACAACATCACAAAACGGTACGGTGACGTACTCGCCGTAGACGACATCTCCTTTTCGATCCCTGCAGGCGGGATAATCGGCCTGCTTGGCCCCAACGGGGCGGGGAAGACGACGACCATGCGCATCATGACCGGCTTCCTGTCGCCAACCAGCGGAGAAGTGCGCATCGCGGAACGGCAGTTCGATCCGGATTCCGTCGAACTCAAACGGATGATCGGATACCTGCCCGAATCGGCACCGGCCTACGGCGACATGCTCGCCTACGACTACCTCGCCTACGAAGCGCGCCTCCACGGCTTTGACCCGGACACCCGCGTCCCCGAAGTGGTGCGCCTCGTCGGCCTCGGCAGCCACGCCCACAAACCGATCCGCGAACTCTCCAAAGGGTACCGCCAGCGCGTCGGCCTGGCGCACACCCTCATCCACGACCCGGAAATCCTCGTCCTCGACGAACCGACCAGCGGCCTCGACCCCAACCAGATCATCGAAGTCCGCGCCCTCATCCGCCGCATCGCCGAAACCAAAACCGTCATCCTCTCCACCCACATCATGCAGGAAGTGGAGGCGCTCTGCAGCCGCGTCATCGTGATCCACAACGGCAAAATCCGCTACGACGGCTCCATCACCGCCTTCGCCGGCGCATCCCGCCGCATCCAGCTATTGGTATCGGATATCGAACTGGCGCTTCTGCGGGAGTACCTGACCGGGCTGCCGGGCTTCACAG
>JAQIBO010000225.1 GCA_027859055.1 Spirochaeta sp. | reverse complement strand
TTTGGCGCCGTCTGCTCCCTCCTTTCAGTTCAAATATCCAGGGCGTGTGGGCGAGGCGGTCCATTACCGCGTCGGCAATCGTTGGTTCGCCGATGATCTCGTGCCACGCACCGATGGGACCTTGGCCGGTGACTGACCACCTGCATTATCTGGACACCAGTGTTGTTCTGGCGTGGTTGCTGGAAGGGAGTGAGGTCCTGGCACCGTTGCAGGGCAATCGGCGGGTGGCGTCGAGTCGGCTCTTGTGGACGGAGGTCGCACGGGGACTGTACCGAGCCCTGCAGACCGGTCGTCTTTCCGCCGCCGCTACTGTGGCGGCGCAGCACCGTTTTGCCCGGATCGCGACACGTGTTGCCACAATCAGACTTAACGAACTCGTGCTCCGGCGGGCTGAGGGGCCCTATCCGGTGCTCATCCGGTCTCTCGATGCGATCCATCTGGCGTCGGCAGAACTCTGGTTGAACGCCGAATTTCCTGCCGGTGAACCCGAACGCGTCTCGGTCTGGTCGTTCGACAACCGCATGAATCAATGCGCGGCGCTTCTTGGTTTTGGAACGCCGTGTAGCTGACGGCGCGTTCCATGGCGGCGCGTTCCAGTGGGTACACGCCTCTTGTAGGTACGCGCCTTATTGCCGCGCCAGTTCAATACAACCTGCGTACCGCAATCAGATGCTGGATCTCTGTGAGCTGTTCTTCCGTGAGGTCGGTAAACTCCCGTTTGCGTCTGCGTTCAGCGGGCGTCCCACCGAAGAAGTTGTCCGGACGGATCGGGATGGCCGTTGGTGATCTATCTCGACACCAGCGCACGCTATCGTCGACGGTGGGACTCGCGGTGGTATAGGTAGGTCCCCGCGTATATTCATTCTTGTTAAATGATCATTTCATTTGTGTATTTGACCATACGAGGTGTCTATGAATACGTGGAACGCGACGGACGCAAAGCACAAATTTCCGCAGCTTCTCCGAGAAGCAGGGACGGAACCGCAGCTGGTTCTTCTTAGGGGTCGTCCTCTTGGTGTTATCATCGGATACGAGCAATTTATCAAAATCGAAGAACAGCACACGACGCGGACGGTATCGGAATGGGTGGATGAACTTGCGGCGATCAAAGAGACGGAAGACGATCCAGTTCTATACGGTCGAAAGGACCGACGAGACCAGTTTGGTGAGGACTGGGAGTGACCTATCTTCTGGACACCAATGTTATCAGCGAGGTGATGCGTAAAGCGCCCGATCGCCGCGTGTCGATATACAGCGTCCAGGGCGGATAGGAGATTAATCCTGCCCGGCGTCGTGGCGAGAACGGTAGGTCCTGGTTGCGAGGTTGAACATAGCCTCCATCTGGCTCCACGTGTCCAATAATTCGTTTAGTGTTCCTGCGGTTTGGGATAGGCTTTCGGGATAATCGTGGGCGAGATTGTTTCTGAGGTTGCGAAACCGCTGCCACGTCTCGACGCTGGTGATCGCGTTGAGCTGTTCCAGTCTGTTGAGGATATCCAGGAACGCTTTGGGCTCCGTATCCGCCTCGAGGAGCGTGTACAGGGACGGTAGGAGTCGGCGGGCCATCGAGTCCTGTAGCTTGGTGAAGCGGTAGATGAATTGATCCATATGCAGGACCGATTCACTGTCGACGGTTTCCAGCAACGCAGGTGAAAATGGCTGGTGCCGTTGCAGGTACTGCGCGCTTGTATGAAGCTTCTCCAGATGGGATGTGCCTTCCTTGATAGCTGACTCTATCGTCGCGATGACCTCTTCTGTCACAAGGGGACTCCTTCCCGTCGGGCGTTGGCGATTATAAGCGGTTGTTCTGCCGTCCCGGGGGTCTGGGGTTGGCAGGTTACCATATCGATCTTCTGGTCACCAATTGTCAGCTGGATATCCGTAATTGCGCCGATTTTGGCGTGCAACGCCCGGGGTTCCGGAAGTGTTGTTTCTACCAGCAGGTCGATATCACCGCCACGGCGATCGTCGTCCACCCGGGAACCAAACAGAAACACCCGGGCATCCGGTCCGAAGTGCCTGGTGACCGCAGATGTAATTGCTTGTCGTTCCGTTTCGCTCAATCGCATGGTTTGTTTCATTCTATCACGTACCGTGACCGCGCATCGAGTTGCCTGATGAGGCGGGTGGCGTCGGCCCTCCGCGTGCTTGTGTGAAATCGTTCCCAATCTGCCGCTCTGTTATTCCCAATCTGCCGAACGGTTGTGACCGGTGGCTACCCCGAGGCGTTGACTCGGCAAACAGAGCGACGACGCTCCGCATGGTTTCATCAGTACATTGAGGCGATTATTCAGCGCGATGTTCGGGAGATTACCGAGATCGTTAAACCGGAAGCACTCCAGAAACTGCTTCGTGCATTCGCCCATTCTGCCGGCCAGTTGACAAATTACTCCGAAATGGGCGGGGCGATCGCACTGGATCACAAAACCGTATCACGATATCTCAGCGTACTCGAAGCGATGTACCTCGCCCGGCGGGTACCACCGTATTTCTCCAATCGTTTGAAGCGCATCCTGAAAACCCCGAAAGTTCAATTTCTTGACGCGGGCATACTTTCAAACCTGATCGGAACGAACGCGGAGCGGATGAAGGAAGACCGAACTTCTTTTGGACCGGTCCTGGAATCATTCGTCTATTCGGAATTGCTCAAACACGCTTCGGTTTCCGAAGAGCACTGTTCAATCATGCACTACCGCGATCGGGACAAAACGGAGGTCGATTTTGTTGTAGAACGACCGGACGGCGGGATCGTGGCGGTGGAGGTAAAGGCGGCGGCGACGGTACGGGACGCGGATCTCCGTGGACTCAAGCGATTACTCAACGGTGTTGGATCACAGCTCAGGATGGGAATCGTTCTGTACGACGGGACGGACACGATGCCGGTGGGTGACCGTCTTTACGCCGCCCCGATATCGTCATTGTGGGCATGACGCCGGCTCCGATTTTGTCCAGGCGACGATTGAGTCCCAGGATGAACCGCTTCCCGTTGTTGAGGTACTCCAATGGGAGTTTTTAACGCCTTCAGACTGAAGGTCTTTTTGGGTGAGGCGGACGACGCGACTGTTGATAAATTCGGTATGAATACCTATTATTGAAGTATGAAAACAGTGGTTTCCGAACGTGGGCAGATCACGTTACCAAAAGCGATCCGCACGGCGATGGGCATCCGGGCGGGGACGATCCTGGACGTTGCAATAGAAGATGGGCGGATCACGGTATGGAAGCGGGAAGAGACCGATCCGGTACACCTCTGGCGAGGCAAGGGTGTACGGCCCGCAGGAGTGTCTTCCACGGATGAATACCTTGCGATGGTGCGCGATTGATGACGCTGGTGGACACATCGGTCCTGTTGGACGTGCTCCTGGACGATCCCACCTTTGGTACGATGTCGGAAAACGCCCTGCGGGATGCCCGCCGTCTTGCCGGGCTGGTTATATGCGAGACGGTATTGGCGGAGATACGACCAGTATTTGCTTCC